>NZ_JBGOOI010000070.1:0-22535 GCF_041439605.1 Vibrio sp. 1F169
AGCTCGGAAGGATCCTTCAACCGATCACTTTGGCTTTAACTGATCGGCATTACTCATTTGAGGAGCCTTTTTTAATGAATCACCTATACCCTCTGACCAAAACAATCCCCACGGTTACCTTTTGTTTACCTCGCCTCCTTTACTGTCCTTGATAAGAAAAATGAACCACAAGGAAAGAGCATGAAATTATTCGCTTCATTACTCACGACAGTCGGTATTACTGGTGTTGTCTGGGGGCTATTACATATTCAGCCTGCGATTGCGGATGCATCGACGGAGCAGCCAATCGCTGAGTTATCAACGAACAACTCCTCAACGAAACAGTCATCAATAAGTAAGCCGCTAACAAATAAGCCCGCAACTAAAAAACCACAAGTCACTGCAAACACAACTTTTCTGCAGGGTTTGAGCAAGACGATTCCATTAGAGGATGTTCCAGAGTTGTGGGTGGACTTCTATCAGCAACTAGACACCAATAGCGAAGCAGTAACTAAACCGCAGAAACAGCAACAGAAAGTCATCGTGATCTATCAAGACATCAGCTTAGATTTCAGCGAAGCAACAATCACGATTGGCTTCCCGACTCAGCAATCAAAATTAAATAAAAAAAAACCATTAATTAAGATTCCAATCAAAGCCAAAGGCACCCTTCTGCTAGGTAAAGGCGAACATACTGAACAAGAACTAGCACATGCTTGGGAAGGTATCGCGATTCTAAAAGAAGTGGATATGGTTATAGAACATCACCAGCTGAACCAGCATGGTTTGCCAGATTCTAGTGAGTTATACGTCTATTATAAGAACAATCAGTAAAGGATTTAGTTATGAATTTCACTATGGATAGCATTGGGAATTTTCTCTCTCAAACATTCACAGAAACGAGCATCATCCTAACCGAAACTTGGGTAGATGATAATTTTCTGCTGCTTGCTCTGGCTCTGTTTATCTTTGAGCTTATCCGCTATGCCTTTAAGAAAAAACTCAGCTGGAATATGTTGGGAGACAGCGCGACTAACTTAGTCACTCTGTTCTTCTTGTTGGTTACCGTTTTCTTTGTCGGGTTAGCCTATGTCGGCGCGTTTGTTTACGCCTACGAGAATTTCAGCCTAACTCAGCTACCGATATCCGGTTGGACAATTCTGGGTTGCTTGATCTTGGCCGATCTCGCGTACTACTGGGAGCACCGATTCTTGCACAGCAACGGTTTAGCATGGGGAACGCACTCAGTTCACCATAGCTCGCCTTACTTTAATATCTCGGTCGCTTACCGCTTTGGGCCTTTGGATTGGTTCCTCCCGTTCTTCTTCCACTTGCCGTTAATTCTGCTCGGCTTTAATCCGTTTGTGGTTCTGATGTGTGAAACCTTTGTTCAACTGTTTCAAACACTGCTGCACACCGAAACCGTTAAACGCTTGCCTCGCCCAGTTGAAGCGGTATTTAATACGCCTTCACACCACCGAGTGCATCACGCAACCAACAAGCAGTATCTTGATAAGAACTATGCAGGCATCTTCATTATTTGGGACAAGATGTTCGGTACCTTCGCTAAAGAAGAGGAAGAAGTCAGATATGGCGTGTTCCCGAGAATCAACTCTGTGAATCCATTTAAGGTATATTTCCACGGCTACGTTAAACTGTGCCAACAGTTATGGCATGCGCCAAATTGGAACTACCGACTACAACTTCTTATTCAGCCGCCTATCTGGGCCTGGAAAAGAGAACGAGAAACAAAGTAAGGACACTTATGAGCATTAACGCCCTGTTGATTGAAGACGACAGCGACTTGGCAGAAGCCATTGCAGACTATATGGAACTCGATGGGTTCGAATTCGATTTTGCTTACAATGGCAGCGCGGGCCTAAATCTCGCTTTAGAGGGGCGTTATGACATCATCTTAACGGACATCAACATGCCTAAAATGGATGGGCTTGATGTCTGTCAATCTCTTCGACAACAAGGCGTGACCACTCCGATTCTCATGCTAACGGCAAGAGACACGTTAGAAGACAAGATCGCGGGGTTCGAGGTGGGTTCGGATGACTATCTAGTGAAGCCGTTTGCGATGGAAGAACTCAAAGTACGGTTGATGGCACTAGTGCGCCGCGCTCAAGGCTCCGTGACGTCATTGTCTGTGGCAGACCTCAAACTGGACTTGGACAAGCACCAAGCTGTTAGAGACAGCAAGCTATTGAAACTCTCCCCTGTATGTTGGCGAATGCTCGTGATGTTAGTGCGAAACAGCCCTAACGTGGTGAGTAAAGCCAAGCTTGAAGAAGCATGGGAAGATGAAATGCCAAGTTCGGATAGTATGAAGGCGCACTTGTTTAAACTTCGACAAGTGGTTGATGCGCCCTTTGACTCAAAGCTAATTCACACGGTTCATGGTATTGGTGTTGTCTTGCATGAGGAGCCATCATGAAACACGCGGACATGAATCGAGTCAGTATCAAGCGTGATATCTACCTCTACTTATTTGGCATCGTCGTATTACTCACAGCCATCTACAGCTTGATGGTTTCACAGAGCTATCACATTGGCCTTAATGAATCGGCAAAATATGGATTCTTGTATGAGTTGGAAGTCGCAGAGCAGCAATACATCGAAACAGGGCAACTGCCAGACTACCAAAACCCGACATTCCAAGCCTTTCTAAGTTATTCAGATCTCCCCACTAAGTTCCAACAAGCTTTTGATTGGAAAGCATTTGATAACGATGCAATTTATGAACACTACGAGCTTTCGTCGAACAGCGAGTCAGGTCAGTACCTCTATGCCGCCAAGCATTCGATATCAGGTAGCGACGAAGCGCTATACATCATTTCTGAATATGATGAAGCGATTTACTTGAATCTATTCGAGCTGAACCCTCCTGATTCCGTTAACCAAATAAACAATGCTTTTATCGCCATAGGTGCCCTTTTACTCTTGGTATTTTTGATCATTCGCCTACTGATACATCGAGTCACCAAACCGATTATTACGCTATCAAAATGGTCTGAATCTATGGACGTGGACAAGACTGAAGGGCTGACTCAATTTCGCTATAAAGAGATCGATCAGTTAGCTTCGCAACTAGTTAAGAGCGTACAAGGTGAGCGTCAGGCCAATGAGCGTGAGAGCTTTTTCTTAAGAGCTGCGAGCCACGAACTAAGAACACCGATTGCCACTATTTCAGCCAGTGGCGATATGCTGGTTCGGTTATCTGAAACTATCCCTAACAGCGGCCAACGAGCGGTCGCACGAATCCAACGTTCGGCCACCAACATGAAAGCCTTGATAACGACTCTGTTGTGGATGAGTCGTAATAGCGAAATGGATACCAACTATGAGCAAGTCAAGCTAGAACCCCTGCTCAATAACATCATCGAAAGCCAACGGTATCTTTTAAAAAACAAAGAAGTAGAAATTCACACCAAGGTCGACCAAGGCGAACACTCCCTTCCCCGTAAGTTAACAGAGGTTGTGCTCACCAACTTGGTCCGAAATGCATTCCAACACGGTGGTAGCGGAGATATCAGAATCACACTGACAGAACATCAGTTTGAGGTAACCAATCGTTTGGAAGATGAAAACCTAGCAAACGACTCTGAACAACAGACCTCTTTTGGTATCGGCCTAGAGCTAATTGATCGCGTTTGTCAGAACCAAGGTTGGCAGTTTACTCATCAAGTTCACAACAATGAGTTCATCGTGAAAGTCATGCTATAGCGATTTTCTAAATGGTTATTGGATGGTGACCAAAAGTTTACCCTCACTTGGTTATGCTAGTCGCACAATCTAGTTAGGAGTTATTTTATGGGCACTTGGATTTTAGAAACACTGTTGTGGGCTGTGGTAACGGTGGCGGTTTGTGTCGCGATTTGGGGGTTGTACTTACCTAATATATTAATCGCATTAGGTGTGTCGGTAGCAGTATCGTTGTTGCTAGGTAATAGCTGGAGAAGCTAGAATTTAGGCAAGAAGACAATGAGCAAAACGAGGTGTGCACCGACGCACCCGACAGCACCTACATTACTAAGTTACTAAGTTACTAAGTACAAATATTAGGTACACACTGTCGGGCGCGAATTAAATTAGCTACTCAGTGTCTCTTCAAATACACCCAGTTCACGACCAAGCCATGTCGCTCTTACTGTGTGATCCAAAGTTTCTTCACCGCCAGTTACCGGGTGAATAAGCACCGACATATCACCGCGTTCTTGCTCAAGCCATTCAACAATACCCGACTCTTTGTTTGCAAAGTGAATCTCAAACATTGGCATCTTATGTGGGCCAACCAAACGCTGTATTAATGGGAAAGTCTCTAGCACATCTTTGCGTTCCGATAGAATTTTCTGACGCAGTGTTTCTGCCTGCTCTGCAAAGCGCAGAGGGAAATAGATATGACCGTGGTACATGGCACCATCCTTTAGAATTATGATGCGAACAGTTTAACCTGCTTTCTCTAGCAAGGACAGCCAACCAATGGCAGCCGAAGTACTAAACATCATGTAGAAGGCTGATCTAGCTGAAAGTTTCTAGAACATTGCAACAAAAACGCCACACGTAATTTAAGTGTGGCGCCTATATTTTAGCTGTAAAATGCCTTAGCAAGAATTAGCGTTAGTAAATTGAATCAACATTCAAAGGGCTGTTCTTTGGTTTCTCTAGTTTTAACTGTTCAACCGCACTAAGACCTTTAGAGCTAATTCCGCCACTATAAGACTTCGAGCCATCAGCATTAGTCATCGAGGTTTCGCCCACGTTCCAAGCAACAAAGAAATCACTTAAGTCATAGTTCGAAACGTAGGAGCTACATACCATCATTAAGTCGCCACCGGTTAACCCAGTATCTTTGGCACTACAATAGTTTTCAACCGCATCACCCTCTGTATCACCTCGAGCTTTACGGTGCATAAGTTTGAACATGTTCCAGCCTTCATCTTCACCATACACATCAGATTGGCTTGCGCCGCGTGTATACCAATCATCAATTGCAAAGTTCGATTTTGCCCAGATTTTTAGCTGACCAAACATAACTAATCGTAAACCTGCATCACCATGTGACCACGCATGTTCATTATTAAGCTCCAACCATTTAGGCGCTTTCTTAATATCCGATTTAATACGATCCATTTCAGGGTTTGCATTGCGACCCTCTAACTCCTGCATATAAAGTGCAAGCAGGTTGTTCGTCACCTCAGTACTGCCCTCTGCTGAGAAAGGTGCAGATGCCAAGTTATGACCAACTTCATGCCACAATAGCCAATCATTCACAGGGTTAGTTGGGATGTATGTGCGGCTTGCATTAAAACTGGAATTCATCACTGGGTAGCCAGAGTGAGCAGCACCAATCGAAATTTGCACGTCATTCACAAAACGATGGCGGAACGCCGCCAGTTCTGGATAAGTGAACCTACGGTGTAAACCAATGCTTTGTTTCTCATCACGCCCGTAGAAGTCACTTGCAGCTTCAGCGAATCGATTCATATCTGTTGCGAATTGGTTCAAATCAGCGGATTCTAGATTCCTTATTGGTGTAGTGTAAATAAATGAACCCGTATCGATTTCTGCAATTGGTGCGTCTGCCGATTGAATAGTGTTAATCCACTGTCCCTCTTTCCACCAAGCAGCTTTTAACGCGCCCTCAATGCTAAACGAGACTTCACCAAGCTCTTTTACTTTCGGTTGAATGTAAATAAGGCCACCATATGGAACCTTGAAAGTTAAGCTCGATCCATTGTAGTCAAAGCTGGTTTGCATACGTGGAGGGCGTTTCAAACTCGTTTCGTGATTCGGCTTACCTGTAAGATCATCCGCCATCATTACAGTAATCGTTGCAGCGACACCATGACTAATCGTCACATCTTGTAGCTGAGGAGCCCATAAACCTGTCGATTGATTGTTCCCAGCCGAATACGTGACGCCCTTGCCATCTGTTTGGATAAGAACCGAACTTGACGAAGATGCACCTGAAGTTCGACCCGGATACATTGTGGTATCAACAACGATTTCATGATCCCAGAATGAGCGCCCCAACATAATGCGAGTCAGAGGTTTCTCCATGTAATTTAATGGATAGCTCGGATTCAACTGTCCCGATAACTCACCTTCGCCGTGTATCATTCCATTAGCGACTAACGACGCTTTTAGGTCAACAGGACACTGTGCTTCTAGTGTATCTGTTTGATGTAAGTCTTCGGTATAACAGTTAAGGAACTGAACAGCTTGCTTGAACCCCAACTCATCTTGTATGTCTGTTTCAAATCGGTATGCGTTGTCATTCCACATCCAAACAGACAGGTTATCAAACGCTTGATTCAATTCGCTGTTAGACAGACGCTTACCTTGAGTACCTTTCGTGCGATAGTAAATCTCGTGCTCGTAGAGCGCTGTAAAGTTAGGACCCAAGTTCGCTGCTTTCACCATACTGTCGACAATGGTTTTACTCACTTCATAGCGATCGAAATCGGCTCTATGATAAGCACCGCGAACAGTCACACCGTCTCCAGAACGAGTCTCTATACAGTTAAATTCGTATTCATACTCGTTCTGACAAAGCTCAGTGCCAACGAATGCCGACTGCAGTTCTTTGATCGCCGCTTCACGCTCTGCTACAGATTCAACAAAGATACGTGCGGATTTTGCCTCCATTACCGTTACACCAGACGCATCAAGCACTGGCTTCCCCTCAGCGTCTAACTTAGCAACCTCATAAGTCGGGATTTCAAACTTGATTTTGGATTCATCTTCAATCCACTCAACCGTACCATCTTGATTTACCGTGAACGGAGGCTCTCCTTGGTTATCTTGAAAACGCTCAAGAACCACCATTTCCTTTTCACTCTTCACGTGAAGATTTGGATACGGCGCTTGGCAGTAATAAGAGCTACCGCAGAAAGCTTGGTTTGTTGGCGTAACGTTTTCACCACCTAGAGATACACCCGCGGCGTCCGCTAAGCGCCCAATAGGTTCAGGGTTAGTCGTTTGAATCGCATCCATAAACAAGATATTGCCACCGTCATTAACATAGTTAATAAGAGCCGTAATATCGTCTTGGTTTAAGTTAGGGTTATCCAAGTCAGCAACAAACTGGTTAGTCATGCCATCTTGAACCAACTTAGGTGGGTATGCCTGAAGGATCAAAATAGGCGTGGTGCTCGCATCCAAACCATCAAAGTCACCTGAACCGCGCTTTTCTACTGATGCAAAACCATACTGAGGACTAACAAAAAACGTGTACTGCTTACCCATTGTGGAGTGGTGATAAGCCGAATAAGCTTGGTCAATATTGGTGACTGTATTCATCCCAGCAATAGGCAGACCATTATTGAACCACTCAAACAAGTTCGAGAAAAACGACCTCATGCTGCCTTGGTCATCATGCAGTAGGTTTTCGAACGTCGAAACAGTGCACTGTTGTTTGTTGCTATCGATATGCAATGTTCGATTGGCCCAATAATTTTCAGGGCATGACAGAATACTTGGATATAAGCCATTACCCATGAACACGACCTTACCTTTGCCTATCTCGCCTGCTGTAACGAATGGAAAACCATAAGTCGCGTTGTCTTCAGAGACTAAAGGAATCGGCGGCATCGAGATGCTTGGGTGTTGTGCGATGTAAGGCTTGCCTTCACGAGTCCAGGCCTGTTGCTCACCAAAGTAAAGCTCACGGTTTTTATCAGTTCTTGGCATCATCACAGGGAATGCTCTGTTCGATATATTCAGAGCTCGCATACCACGGGTATAACCCGTTGCACCGTAAAAGCTACCATTATCATTGAATACATGGAATGTGGTGACGTTGTGAAAGATTTGCTGCAGAGACTCTGTTACATACTGACCAGAATCCATAGATAAAACGGCAGGTTGACGAACATAATCCATAAACTGAGGCGTTTGGCGCAGCTGCTCATCGATTACTGCCGTTAACCCTTGGCTAAACTGACCAACAAACTCATTAGGAAGTTCAAAGTCTGTACCCTCTATTAATCCCCCATTTGGCAGAGTTAGGTTAATCAGTTCATTTATAACGTTAGGGTACTTTGAAAAGGTATCTTGGACTTCTTCAGATATCTCATAATGACTTAGATGATCAACCGCATAGCGCTCTAGTAATGACTGGATATTCGCTTTCTCTACCACATTATTGGTCACATCAGACAATTGATAAGCAATCTGATTACCCGTAATGGAGCCAAACTCAAACGTATCAATACCAAAAGCGATTCTGTCACCCCACAGGTACTCAAAGATTCCCTCTTCATCCGTCACGCCCGTCGCGTTAGCCGAAAAGAAACTGATCCCAGAAATCGGCGTACCATTAGCATCTGTAAGCTTACTGCGAGTTAACACCTTACCTTCAACACTTGGCTTATAAGCATAGGTAGACTCCGCGTCTGCAGAAACAAAACCAGCGTTAAGGTTATTGTCCGCATTAGGGTCAACCGCAGGAACAACAGTTGTGTCTACGTGTGAACTAGGAGCCTTACCTACTTCATCGGTAGATTCTTCTTCTTTCGATGAAAAGTATGCATCGACAGCATCTTGATCATCAAGTTGCGAGAACACATCCTCAATATCAAAAGCATCCAGTTCTTTTAAACAGATAGCACTTTCTGTCTCACAAACATCAATTGATTCGAGTACTTTAGTAACGTTGTCTCCGTGTAATTCTGTCAACTCAAATGCCGCGTTAAGCCCATCATTTGAAATCGTGAACTCTGTTATCTCAGGGAAAGGAGCAGTGAAATCACCTAAAGTAAGGTGACCCAAGGTACAACTAAAACTCACGCCTTGTTTAACACTGAACGTTCCGTTTTCAAGATGAACGCCGTCACAGTACACATCTCCAGACACAAACGCCCCGCTCGACAACAGTGAACCGATGTAAGTTGTTGGGGGGATAATATCTGTAGGTGGAATAATGTCAGTCGGCGGAAGAATATCCGTTGGTGGAATGATGTCAGTCGGCGGAAGAATATCCGTTGGCGGAATGATGTCAGTCGGCGGAAGAATATCCGTTGGTGGAATGATGTCCGCTGGAGGCAATGTGTCAGGGGTGCCACCATAGGTTCGTGAATCGTCATTACATCCTGAAAGAGCCGTGGATATGATAGCCAGCGCAATTATGTTTTTTTTCATTGAGCGATGTTAATCGTAGTTTAAAATGGACCGCTATCTTATCGATTTACTCCACCTCGATGACTATTGTTTTTTGTCTTAACGATAAAAGAACCCACCAATAAGCAATTGAATTTTAAATAAAAAACAAATTTGAGATCCTTATTCCAACTGCGAAACATTCCAGTACCTAATACAAAAAAATGCCATACCTCGTTAGAGATACAGCATTTCAATTAGCCATTAACATTAAGACCGATAGGGTATATCTGCCCAAAAACACGTTCCAAAAAAACTAAGGCTTAAGCTTTAAAACTCGGTCAATGTCTTCTGCAGAATGGCGCTCGGGGACTTGCTCCCACTCTTCACCGAATGAACGGTTCACTACTCGACCTCGTTGGAAACCTTCGCGCGCTTCTAGTTGCTTCGCCCAGCGCACAACGTTGGTGTAAGACTCAACCTGTAGAAACTCAGCGGCATCGTAGATTTTTCCTAGCACAAGGTTGCCATACCAAGGCCAAATTGCGATATCAGCGATGCTTAGCTCTTCTCCCGCTACAAAATCGCTATTGGCGAGTTGTTTGTCTAACACGTCTAACTGACGCTTAGCTTCCATCGCAAAGCGGTTAATTGGGTACTCTTGCTTTTCATCAGCGTAAGCGTAGAAGTGACCAAAACCACCACCTAGGAATGGTGCTGAACCTTGAGCCCAGAATAACCAGTTAATGGTTTGTGTTCTCGCTGCCCCTTCTTTTGGTAAGAAGTGACCAAATTTTTCAGCTAAGTGCATCAAGATAGATGCCGATTCGAAAACATTCACGTCTTCAGCACCAGACTTATCAACGAGTGCCGGTATTTTGGAATTTGGATTCACTCCAACAAAACCAGAAGAGAACTGTTCAGCTTCACCAATGTTAATCAAATACGCATCATATTCAGCTTCTTTAACACCTACCGCTAACAGCTCTTCCAGCAAGATAGTGACTTTTTGACCGTTAGGTGTGCCAAGAGAATACAATTGGAAAGCATGGTCACCAACAGGAAGCTCTTTATCAAAGCGAGCGCCAGATTCAGGACTATTGATATTTGCCCACTTGTTACCACCATCAGTATCGTTAACCCAAACTTTTGGCGGTGTGTATTGTTCTGACATGATATTTCCTTATTAATATAGGGTAGCTTTAACTGATATTAGGTCACACTCCCTTGGTTAAAACCCCTAAATATAATTTCTTTTCAAACTGTTAAGCATGGCTTATTCCAGAAAGAAATAACCTGCTTTATGAGATAGCACACGTAAAAGATAAGTGTCCAATCAAACCTAAGCCACATAACGGTTAGTACGAAACATGATTTAGTCACGACATGCCTACAGGTTAAAGAAAGCTGTGATAAAATCGGGGGATTACAATTGATAAGGATTTGGCAATGTCTTCTGATTACACAGGCTCGAGTGTAGCGTACGCTCGCCAAGAGAAAGGCTACCGCGAAAAAGCACTAAAACTGTACCCATGGGTTTGTGGTAAGTGCGCGCGTGAATTTGTTTACTCAAACCTAAGAGAGCTGACCGTTCACCACGTGGATCACGACCATACAAACAACCCTGAAGACGGAAGTAACTGGGAACTATTGTGCCTTTACTGTCACGATCATGAACACTCAAAATACACGGATCATGACCGTTATGGCGTTGATGCCAAGGCTCGTTTAGACGACCACAAATCAGCGACGCACAACCCTTTTGCCGATCTAGCGAAGTTGATGAAGAAGTAACACGCGTTAAGAACGGTCTTTGCTAAATGATAGCGGCTAGATAATAGATAAATAACAAGAAACCCCAGTATGTCACCATACTGGGGTTTCTTTTATCTGCAATCATAACCAAATAATAGAGTTAAGAGAGGCCAGATCAAAAAGAGCCTTCCGAAGAAGGCTCCTTTTTAGAATTCTGAATTATACAGCGGCTTGTTTGCGAGACTCTTCTACCTGCTTAGCGCGCTTTTTAAGCGTCAACTTATCCCGGTATGCAAACCAAACGTAAGTCACTACGACCAAGAAGAAAAGGTATGACAATGAGAAAATGAATGGCGATTGAATGATATCGTTTGAGATACCCCAAGAAACACCGATAACGGTCACGGCAATTTTTGCAAAAAAGCCACACATCAATAGCATTAATGCCAACTGTGGGAAACGCGTGCTACGGAATGCCAGCCAGTAACAACTACCAACTGCTAATGCCGCAATATAGAAGCCGAATAGGAAAGAGTGAATATGGTCAGCTGCCGCTACACCACCAGAAATTGACATCAATAAAATTAAAAACAGTTTCATAATACTCGCCTCACCATAGGTTGGAAACGCATCCTTTCAAATTTGGAATCTCAGTTTGCGTACTATTTTCCCACTTTTTTTGTTCAACACAACCCCTCAAGTTGAACAAAATGTAAGCAAGAATGCTAACAAAAATCCAAGTTAACAATCATTTAACATACTGTTTTTAATAAACCTCCGTTAACCCTTGTCTCATATGAATAAAGCGTCATTTCAATTTATTTTGTTACACAAAATTAACCTTGGAAAATATTTAAAATAATTCGTAACTCTGTGATATCCGCACGGGATACGTGGACAATCTGAAATGTGTATCGAAGAATCCCTTAAAAAATAAGCCCGCCACGCTAAAAAGAACAAAATAGAAAGGTATTGAACACAACTTACAAACCAACAAAAAACAACTCATTAACAATTTTGAGTTTATTTACCAAAAATGGAAAAAGAGATTCCAATCACATTTTTATTGGTTATAATCCGCGCTCTTTTGCGTTGTCTGTTGATAAACGCAAACTAATTTTGAAGAAACAATCACAATAACCCGTCTTTAGTTAAGTGGCTCACCACTGACCAACGACAAAACTGAGAATAAAAATGAGCAAGATTGATAAAGCATCACGTATCCTGCTAGCAGGCTTCTGTATCAACCTTTGTCTTGGCATCCTGTATGCTTGGAGTGTATTTAACAAGGCGCTAGTGACTGAAGCTGGTTGGAGTGCTGCTGAAGCATCTTCACCTTACGCTATTGCAACTATCACATTCTCTGTTTGTCTTCTTGTTGCAGGCATCCTACAAGACCGTATGGGTCCACGTAAGATCCTTATTCTTGGTACAGCGCTTACTGGCCTAGGTATGATTGCTTCTGGTTTCGCTACGACTCCTATGATGCTAAACCTAACGTTTGGCGTGATGACAGGTGCTGGTATCGGCTTCGGTTACGCATGTCTTTCTCCATCAGCAATGAAATGGTTCCACTCTTCTAAGAAAGGTATGGTTAACGGTCTAATCGCTGCAGGCTTCGGTCTTGCTGCTATTTACCTAGCACCACTAACTTCTGCGCTAATCGATAGCATGGGTATCCAAACAAGCTTTATGATTCTTGGTGTTGGTGTACTTGCAATCGCAGTACCTCTAGCGGCAACGATCAACAACCCACCAGCGGATTACACGCCAGCTGAGCCTAAAGTAAAAGAAGGCCAAGCACCTAAAGCGGTTAAGAAGACTGAAGACCTAACGTGGAAAGTAATGCTGAAGACTCCTCAGTTCTACTCTCTATGGATCATGTACGCATTTGCAGCTTCTGTTGGTCTTATGATCATCGGTAACATCACTACGATTGCTAGCGTTCAAGCGAACCTACCAAACGCGGTTTACCTAGCGTCTATCCTTGCTGTATTCAACTCAGGCGGCCGTGTTGCTGCGGGTATGCTTGCAGATAAAATCGGCGGCGTACGTACTCTACTTCTAGCGTTCATCCTTCAAGGCGCGAACATGGCTCTATTCGCTACGTTCAACTCTGAATTCACGCTAATCATTGGTACGGCTATCGCAGCTGTTGGTTACGGTACGCTTCTAGCAGTATTCCCAACACTAACTGCTGAATTCTACGGCCTGAAAAACTACGGTACGAACTACGGCGTGCTTTACACGGCATGGGGTATCGGTGGTGCTATCGGTGCTGCGGTTGTTGGTTATTCAATGACGAATGGCGAAGGTTACGGCCTAGCTTACACAATCTCTGCTGCTATGATGGCCGTGTGTATTGTTCTAGCTATCGTGACTAAACCAATCTCAGAAGCGAAAGCAACAGAACTTAAGCAAGCAAGCGCTTAATTCAGTTCTTGATTGATTAAAAATAGAAAGAGCTTAACCTTAGGGTTAGGCTCTTTTTGTATCAAGCGACTAATCCATTGACGATAGAAACCACTCCTCAGCTCTCCCCTACTTATTATGTCGACAACTTCAATCGACTGATTGAACACGCTCAAACACTCTATCCAGATCTGCTGAGTGACGATGAATGCCGTTGGTTGTCTGAATACAAACGTCTTTCAGTCTCAAGCCAGTGTCTAATGATTCGTTTGCTTTCTCGCAAAGGCTGCTGGTTTCGAAGTGATAAGCTCGACTATGCTGAAATTCCAGATCTGAAAAACGCCCTACAAGAGCTAAACACATCGAACTTCATTGCGTTAAGCCACCCTACCGAACAACATAATCTTGTCATTAGTGATCTCGAATTAGGATTGCATCTACTGACTAAACCAGAGCTGTTCAGCGCATTCCCATTTCTGATGAACAATAAGATAGCGAAGAAAGACGAACTCTTGGCTTTGCTCGATCACCAACCTTTTAATAAGTTTCAAAACTTGTCGTTCGATTGTATTTACGTTGTCAAATCTGAAGTTATTGATGTCTTGCTGCTACTGTTCTTTGCCAATACTTATCAAGACCTAAGCCAATTCGTTCTTAGCGATCTTGGACTCAACACCTTCGAAAACTACCCATTAAGTAAACAGCGTCGTTTCTTCACCTCTAGAGAACAGCTCAATCAACTGCTCCAGATACGTGATATTCAACGCTTGTATTCAGAAGGGGACCGCAAAGACGGTGAGTTTCTGGAGCTGCTTTTAAATTCGATTCCTGAAGAATCAGAGCACAGAAACATTGCCAGAAAACGATCGCGTTTGATCAATAATATCGCTCGCGATCTAGAAAGGCTCAACCAAAACGATCAAGCTGTCTTTTGGTTCAAACAATCCGTACTTCCTCCAAGCAGAGAACGACTTGCACGCATCTATGACAAGCAAGACGAGCTAAACTTAATGTGTGACATTGTCACGCAAATGAAAGCGAATCCATCAGATGTATCAGAGTTGGAGATCGCGGCTAAGCTTGAAGACAGGCTACTACGGAAACAGGGCCACAAAGTTTCACGAACTATAAAACCGAACTGCAAAGAGATAAAACTGGAATTAGACCTCAGCCAAACGCGAGTTGAACTTGTGGTGAAGCAACACTTGGAAAACCAAGGTTGGGAAGTCTACTTTTCAGAGAACAGTTTTTTATGTGGATTGTTTGGCTTAGCCTTTTGGGAAGTGATTTTCGCAGACGTTGAGGGCGCATTTATCAATCGCTACCAACATCGCCCTCTGGATCTGTACCATTCAAATTTCGTAGACAAACGAGTTGAACAGATCCAGGCTGCGTTTCAAACCATATCCGAGCAAGGACTAAACCAATTGCTTGATATCTACGACCTGAAATACGGTATCGCAAATCCATTCGTTCATTGGAATCATTTCCCTAAAGCACTCATTGAGCACAGTATGGAGGCTATTCCGAACGCCTTAATCGTCGAGCTATTCAAAGTGATATTGAGTGACCTAAAGCTATTTAGAACTGGGATGCCGGATTTGATTGCGTTCAAGGACGATGAATTTCATTGGATTGAAGTCAAAGGGCCCGGCGATAAATTGCAAGATAACCAGTGGCGATGGATCAAAGAGTTTGAGCGATTGTCTGTTCCATTCTCTGTTTGCTACGTCAATCATTAGATAGTTGCCTAGCTCTAGTCTCTAGTCTCTAGTCTCTAGTCTCTAGTCTCTAGTCTCTAGTCTCTAGTAAATAACTTACATCAATATCTTATCTATAAAATAGTCAGAACATGAGCTTTTTCAATCATTTTCGATATAATTAGAGAAAATGCCTAATCTTTAATACGTATGAATTTGAAAAAACTCTTCATTTTAGCTTTTGTTAGCGTCTTCTCAGGTTGTGCCGTCTACGCGGGGTTGAACTTCGATCAGCTCTTTGGTGAACAGCAAGTCCGTGATCGCCAAGCGCCTATTCTTTCATCTCAAGCACAGCATTTCATTGACGAAGTAAAGCCTATCATTGATAGCCGCTGTGTTGTTTGCCACGCTTGTTATGATGCACCTTGCCAGCTAAAAATGTCTTCAGTTGAAGGTATCGACCGAGGGGCGAGTAAGGCACTAGTTTATCAAGGCACCCGTTTAACCGCCTCAGCCCCTACCCGCCTGTTTGAAGACGCGATAACCACACAAGAGTGGCGTGATGCGGATTTTCATCCAGTGCTAAACGAACGTATGCAGAATTCAACGGCTAACCTTGATGCTGGGCTTGTTTCTCGTATGTTGATGCAAAAAGAAAACCACCCTCTTCCAGATCAAACGCAACTTGAAGGCTTCGACTTTTCAACCGATCGCGACCAACAGTGTCCGACCATTGAAGAGTACGCTCAATACGAAAGAGATTACCCAACGTGGGGAATGCCTTATGGCATGCCGAACTTAGATAAAACGGAATACGCGACTTTAATGAGCTGGTTGGAAAATGGCGCGTTAATGAACGACCATATTCCACTGAATGATGCGGAACAAGAGCTCGTTGATATCTACGAGAGCTTTCTCAATAAGAGTGACAATAAAAGCCAGCTTTCAGCACGTTATATCTATGAACATCTGTTTCTATCACACCTCTACTTCTCTGATTTAGATCAGCCAACACGCTTCTTCACCTTGGTTCGTTCTGCGACGCCTCCAGGTGAAACGGTTCAGCGCATCACGACTCGTCGACCTTACGACGATCCAAAAGTGGATCGGGTTTATTATCGCCTGATTCCAGAGCAAGGCACCATCGTCCACAAAACACACATGCCTTTCGCATTAAATGAAGAACGCCTGAACAATTGGAACACATGGTTTGTGGATGCTCGTTACGCTGTCAAACAACTTCCTAGCTACGCGATTGACGTCGCGGCGAATCCAATGACTTCGTTTGAAGCTCTTCCGGTGAACTCGCGCTTCCATTTCATGCTGGACAATGCACAAAACACCATCATGGCCTTTATCAAGGGGCCGGTGTGTCGCGGGCAGCTCGCACTCAACGTGATCAATGATAGATTCTGGGTACTATTCATCGATCCTGATAAAGCAGATCTGCCTGAAATTAATCAGTTTTATGCCAACCAGAAGCAAAACCTAAAGCTGCCTAGTGAACTAGAAAGCAACACTGTCCCTGTCACAAGCTGGGTGAGCTACGCGAAGCAACAAGCTCGATACCTTAATGCAAAATCAGACTTCACCAATCAATGGTTTGATAGCGGAGTAAATCTAGACACAGATATCATTTGGGATGGCAATAGCACGAACCGTAATGCCGCGCTTACTATCTTTAGACACTTTGATAGCGCTTCAGTTGTTCAAGGTTTAGTTGGCCCACAACCCAAGACAGCGTGGATTCTTGATTACGCCCTTCTAGAACGTATCCATTACCTTCTCGTTGCTGGTTTTGATGTCTACGGTAACTTCGGCCACCAACTGATTACCCGTATGTTTATGGATTTCTTGCGCCTTGAGGGTGAGAGTAACTTCTTGACCCTTCTTCCAAAAGACGTACGACACATTGAACACTCAAGTTGGTATGAAAACCAAAGCTCACAGTTGAGCGACTACTTGCAGCGTAATATTGCACCTTTTGACCAGCCAACCAACGTGATATACAAAACGACAAATCCTAAGCGTGAACTGCTTAATATGATCAAAGATAAGCTCGCGCCGATCCTCGATAATCGCTTTGATATTGTCGAAACAGGTTTTAGTCGGAAAAACGAAGCTCTGCTCAAACAAGTGAATTTGATTAAGGGAGTTGGTCTGCGTCATGTGCCTCAATTAGTGACGATCATGATTGAAAGCGAGAGCGGCGATGAGCAGCTGTTCACTATGATTCACAATAACGCTCACAGCAACATTTCAAGCCTGTTCAATGAAGAGGGTAATCGAGATTACGCCAATGACGACTTAACACTGGTACGTGGGGTTATAGGTAGCTACCCTGCCGCTTATCTGTCATTAACTGAGCGCGATATACCGACTCTGGTTAAAGCACTGCAAAGCTTGGACACAGAAAAAGATTACGTCGCGTTACTGGATAAGTTTGCAGTACGACGCAGTTCGCCTGAGTTTTGGCCATTCAGCGACCGAGTTCACCGTTGGTATCAACAAGATCAACCGATTGAGTTTGGTTTATTGGATTACAACCGTTTTGAGAATAGATAGTAAAAATAGATAGCGAGTAAACGGTATACCTTGATTCTAGCTTTTGAGCATTGACTATATTGCCTCGAGCGTCGGCTATATTGCTTGGAATGTTGGTGAGTCTTTCTTAGAGAAGCATTGGTACACATGCTAAAAAAAATCCTCTGACGAATAGTCGTTCAGAGGATTTTTTATTTAGCTTGCAGATTAGGTATAAGCTTAAAACAGGCTCACATCGTTAAACGGAAACATAGGACACAAGTGCCTTCAACGAGTCTTTAACTAGTTCCGATAAAGCTTGGTCGTTATCTCGATACTGCAATAATGGTTCTTCGCTTGCTTCAATGCTCTGACACAAGCTGTACAGTGCTGATAAACCCAAACTACCCGCCGACCCTTTAAGTTTGTGCGCCAAGGACTTCACTTCTCGTCCATCATCCGCTTGACTCGCCTCAGCTAATTCATTCAAGGCCAGGTCACTACTTTCATCAAACAGCGCAACGATCTGTTTCATTTTCTCTAATCCAAGAATCGACAGATCACCCTCTATCACTTTGGAATCAATCAATTTCACCGAAGCACCTCCTTGGTCTTGAGAATCAGTTGTATCATATTTAGCATCAATGGTAGCCGTGTGATTAGCCAAAACATCAGCCACCTGTGTGGCGTTCCGTTCATCACTGTTACTCTCAATAACGCGTTTATAGTTTTGTTTGCAAACAGCATCGCTCGGATCAGGCTGTGGTAACAACAGTGCTTTACCATCGAGTTGAGTAACGATGAGCTGAGAAAGAGCCTCTTTCTCCAACGGCTTAGGCAAGAAACCATCGAACCCTGATGCTAAATAGCTCTCGACTTCTTCATTGAATACATGCGCCGACACCGCCACCATAGGGGGTATATTTAGCGGCTCAGCCGTGGACGTTTGTTCTAGAATCGTTTTTAACTGCTGAATCAGCTCTATGCCATCACAATCGGGTAGGTTAATGTCTACCAACGCAATATCAAACGCCTGCTCACTGAATATAGCTCTGGCCTCTTCTCCTGTTGTCGCCATCACAACGTCATGGCCTAGGTTATTCAGAAATCCTTCAGCAACAATGCAGTTAACAGGGTTATCTTCAATCAACAATACTTTGGCACGGATACAAGCTTCAATAGTCGGTGCTTTCGTTTCAATCTTCTCACCCGCGAGCAAAGGTACTGAGAACCAGAATTGGCTACCTTCACCTTCTTCGGAATGAACACCAATATCACCGTTCATTGCTTGCATGATACTTTTGCTGATCGCTAGCCCTAGCCCAGTGCCGCCAGTTTTATTGCGACCACTACCGGTTTGGGTGAATGCATCAAACAGACAAGCTTGCTCTTTGCTATCAATGCCAACCCCCGTGTCTGACACTTCAAACATCACTCGATTTTCATCTTCTATATCTAAGCTGATAAAGATATCGACTGAGCCTGTTTCAGTGAACTTAATCGCATTCCCAACCAGATTGTTCAAAATTTGGCTGATTCGTGTTACATCACCACGCCAATAACGTTGTACGTTACTTTCAAAATGGAAATCGAAATTAAGTTTCTTCTCAGCAGCACGTCCCTCCATTAGTTGGTAGGTATCTTTAACCATTTGGTAGAGATCAAACGAAGCCGTGCGAATTTCTAAATGCCCCGCTTCTATCTTTGAATAATCAAGCACGTCATTCAAAATGGCGAGAAGATTCTTGCCGCTGCGGTTAATGATATCGGCATAACCCGATTGCAAAGGATCTAGCCCAGTATCTTTAAGTAATCGAGCCGTACCTAATACACCGTTCATCGGTGTTCGTATTTCATGGCTCATCGTCGCGAGGAAGGCGGACTTAGCCCGGCTTGCTTGCTCTGCGGCATTACGAGCCTTAGCGTGATTTTCCACCTCGACATTCAACTTCTCATTGGTTTTTTGCAGTTGATAAGTTCGGTCGGTGACCAATTCTTCTAAGTGCTCTTTATGTTCTTCGAGCTCACGTTTCGCCTTCGCTTCTCCAACTGCTACCACTTGTAGCGCCTGTGCCGTATTTCTCGCTGTAATAATAGCCTCACCCATATGAGCCAGTTCATCATTACCTTTAACCGAGATATCGATATTCAGACGCCCCTGAGCGATAGACATCAAAGCTGAAGAGTATTCAGTAAGACGTTTAACCACCGAGATATAAACAACTCGCCACACAATAACGGCAACGATAACCAAGCCAATAACCGAAATCACCGACAACGACCATTGAGCTAGATTCAGCGTGCTAGTCAGCTCATCAACCGCTTTTTTGGTACTTAGATTCGAATCATCGATCAATTGGTTAACCGTTGTATTCAGTTGCGAAAACAGCTCCAGCGTATTTTGCATCAGAAATTCAGATTTTTTGGTGTTCTCATATTGTTCTAGCGATATATCGAACACGACTTGGCGTTTTCTTAATTCTTCAAGAAGCTGAGACATCTGCGCTGAACGAGTCGGATCTTCGACCGCTTTAACACGGCGCGCCATAATTCTTAGATTAGATTCAAACTCAGATTGGATTTGATGAATACGTTCAACGTTAGTGACAGTCTGCGTTTCTTCAATTTGATTAAGCATTTTGTACGCCAACAAATGTAATTCATGCAGGCGTTCAGACAAATCAAGGTCAACCTCGACAAGCGCATCTAAGGCTTGGTAGGCTTTATCAGTTTGCTTAGTTTCTAGTAGGTCATAAATGTGTGTGACGTTGGCAACTGCGATGGTGGCCGTGTTCAACACTTGGGTTCGGGTTAGCTGCTCTAGCTCTTCCGCAAGTAGACGCATCTCTTCAACACGAGAAGACAGTTCCTTGTTTAACCAAAGCTTACGTTCAACTGACACGCCCAACTCAGCCAGTGTATTAATAACACTTTGGACATTGTTTTCGAGTTTATTAAGAAGTTGGGAATCAAAACTGTCGACGCCAAGTTCTTTGATATGCTGAAGAAGCGACTCAAGTTGACCGAACAACATAGTGCCCGCCTCTTTTCTTTCTGCTTCATTTCTCGCATTAGAAAGCGTTTGTACCGACGAAATAATACGGTTACTCAACTCAGACACTTGACGAGCTTCGATCATGGCAGGAAGAGCAGAATCGACGACGTTTCTTTCAGTCTTTGCTACAAAGCTAAAACCAGAAACACCGATCAATGCAGACAATAAAACCAACAGGGCCATCACTAAGAATGAGGCCAGTAGCTTGCGTCCAATACTCGCTGAAGCTAACAACATAAACTCTAAACCTTAAAACGTTCTTCTTTACCCACGCAGAATACGCTATATTTTGCAGTGTTTCTTATCTAAAACCAATAAAACGGCAATTCATGCTATCTAGACCTTTAACTTCAAAAATTCTTCTCTCATTACTAGCATCAGTCACCACTGTAGTAAGTGCTAGTGAGCCTTTGAGCCCAATAAAACCGGCAAAAGCCACATCACAAAAAGAAAAAATTTGTGCCATTTATCCGCACCTAAAAGACTCTTATTGGTTATCGGTTAACTACGGAATGGTCTCAGAAGCAGAAAAGCAACAAGTCGAACTTAGAGTTTTGGAAGCTGGCGGTTACCCCGACGTAGCCAAACAGGCATCACAACTGGTGCTTTGCACGCAATGGGGGGCTGATGCCATTATTTTAGGCACAGTTTCGCCTGACGCTTACCATGAGAACCTGACTAACTGGGTCGGAGCAACCCCTGTGTTTGCCACAGTAAATGAGTTAACCGTCAATAAAGAGCAACAAAGAGTATTAAAAGGCACGGTCGGTGTCGACTGGTATCAAATGGGCTTCCAAGTCGGAGAGTTTTTGTCGAAAAGACACCCAAAAGGGTCAGGAGAAACACCTATCGCCCTACTACTAGGCCCACAAGCAAGCGGTGGCACTAAACCTGTAGCACTCGGGTTTTATGATGCAATCAAATCGAGCGATATCAAAATCGCGATCAGCTATTGGGCAGACAACGATAAAGAACTGCAAAGAAACTTGGTACAACAAGTCATCGAACAACCGGATATTCAATATATTGTAGGAAGTGCAGTCGCAATTGAAGCTGCGATAAGTGAACTAAGAGCTGCGGGTAAAACCAAAGATATTGGGTTAATTTCAAGTTACTTAAGTCACGGAATCTACCGCGGTTTGCTTCGTAACAAGGTGCTTTTTGCACCAACAGATAAAATGGTTGAACAAGGTCGCTTGTCGGTAAAGCAAGCCACCCATTACTTGCGTGGTCAACCTTATGAAAAACATAGCGCACCCATGATTGAGGCACTGACACCAGCAACACTCAAAGATCAAATTATCGCTGACTCATTGTCACCTTCTGAGTTTCGCCCGGTATTCAGTGTGAATCCTTAGTGCTATATTGACTAAAGAACTCAAAACAATAAAAACGAATCAATCATTTAGGGAACATCCATGCAAAAAACGACGCGTACTATGCCAACGCATAAGAATATCGCTTTGGTCGCTCACGACCATTTCAAACCTGAGCTATTAAGATGGGTCAAAGAGAACAAAGAAAAACTACAAAAGCACTTCCTTTATGCAACGGGCACGACAGGTTCTCTACTCAGTAAAGAAACAGGCTTAGCGATTAAGAGTATGATCAGTGGCCCAATGGGCGGTGACCAACAACTTGGTGCGCTTATCTCTGAAGGCAAGATCGATATGATGATTTTCTTCTGGGACCCATTGAATGCTGTACCACACGACCCGGACGTAAAAGCACTACTTCGCATAGCAAGTGTTTGGAACATCCCTGTAGCCACCAACCGCGCTACCGCTAACTTCCTGTTTAACTCTTCACTGCTTGAAGAAGAAGTGATCATTGAGATCCCAGATTACGAAGCATACTTGGCAGAGCGCACATAATCACACGTTAAATTAGCCCTTTACTAGGGCGTGTTGATCTTTCGAGCTGATTTTTGCAGCGAATTGCTGGGGATTTCTACAAGGCAGAGGCTTTGATGTGTAGCTAGCCTACATGAGAAGCCGATAACGTAG
>NZ_JBGOOI010000071.1:0-21955 GCF_041439605.1 Vibrio sp. 1F169
CATCTTAACTTTTATTACCAAAATCACTTTGTAAATACGTGGATTCCATATACAGTATGGGGCTGGTATTTCCATCATTACCTTGGATCGCGAAAGACTTTGATGTTTCGCTAGAGCAAGCTCAGCTTCTGGTGAGTGTCTATTTGTTAGGTTTTGGACCTTCTCAGTTTATTTATGGTCCAATTTCCGATGCTCTAGGGCGTAAGAAGGTGCTGTTAAGTGGTTTGTTGATTGCGATGCTTGGGCTATTAATGATCATCTTCTTTAGCCATTCATTTACTAGCATGGTGATGGGGCGTTTTCTGCAAGGCTTAGGTACGGGTTGTTGCGCTGTACTTGCTCGTGCTTCCACGCGGGATAGATTCAGTGGGGTAGATTTACCTTTAGCTATGTCCTACATTGCGATGGTCGCGTCTATTACACCTTTGATTGCGCCCGTAATCGGCGGCTTTATTAACTTCCATTTTGGCTGGAGCATGGTGTTCATCTCGCTACTTGGCTATGTCTCATTAGCTTGGATGGTTTTGGCGTTCAAGTTTAAGGAAACCGTCACTCAGATCTCCGCTATTCCTTCGCCAAAGAAAATGGTTTCTCAATACAAAGAGTTGCTAACTTCTCGCTATTTTATGAGTTTTGCGAGTATTGGCTGGCTTAACTTTAGTTTGATGATCACTACCGTATCAGTGATGCCATTTATTATGCAAAACCAGATTGGCATGACGTCTGATGAATACGCTATGTGGGCGGTCATTCCTGCTTTAGGCATGCTGGGTGGAACAAGTTTATGTAACCGTATTCGCCCCATGTTGGGCAACAAGAAAACTCTGTTATGTACCCCTGTATTGCATATCTCTGCGGCGTTGTGGCTTTTCTTTTGCCCACTTGAGCCTTTGTATCTCATGCTTGGCCAGTTCTTGATGATTCTTGGCAATGGTATTGCGTTGCCTTGTGCTCAGGCGTTGGTGATGTTGCCTTATAAGAAGAACGCTGGCGCGGCTGCTGCGATGTCTGGCGGCGGGCAGATGGTGGTGTCTTCAATGGTGAGTATGGGGCTAGTTCAACTAGGGCTAGGAGAAGCGTGGCATTTATCGCTTGTCATCATGTTGTTCACTATTATTACTCTGATTAATGTTTTACGTGGTTTCAGTAGTCAAGAAGCGAGAGAGTCGCGGCTGAGCTAATTAGTTAATTAGTTATTTAGCTAGCGAGTGAAAAACGAAAAGGCCATTGAAGTTTATGATTTCAATGGCCTTCTTTATGCTTAGAGCTTAGAGCTTAGAGCTTAGAGCTTAGAGCTTGGACTTAAGCTGAAATGCCCGAGCTATTCACAAACAACGGCAACCTTCTCGCTTGCTGCTGTCTTAGCTGGAACTGGATGATTGATCAGTCGAATCGAAGACTCATACAAAGCTGATAGCGCTTGTTCATCTAATAACTTCTCCGCACTGCCTTCAAAAGCAATCTGACCTTTTTTCAGTGCAACGATGTGTGTCGCGTAACGCAGTGCTAGATTCAAATCGTGCAAAATGACGATCACCCCAACATTTTCCGTTTTGTTGAGTTCAGACAGTAAACCCATAAGCTGAAACTGATGATGCACATCCAGTGCCGAAGTTGGTTCATCAAGGATTAGTACTGGTGATTGCTGAGCCAACAACATCGATACCCACGCGCGTTGACGCTCTCCTCCAGATAAATCATCCGCCAAGGCTTGCGAGAATTCAGTGACACCGGTTCTTTCCATCGCTTGTTGGATAATCGACTTATCTTCTGAATTCCAACGGCCTAGCGCGCCTCTCCATGGGAAGCGACCTAAACGAACCAACTCTTGTACGGTTAAGCCTGCAGAAGCGGGGAGCTTTTGCGGTAGATAAGCAATTTTTTTCGCTAAATCTTTGCTTTTGAATGAAGAGAGGGAAGCGCCGTCTAGTTCCACGCTGCCGTGATCCGGCGACATCTGCCCTGAGAGTAAATTAACGAGTGTAGATTTACCCGAACCATTATGGCCAAGAACGACTGTCAGTTCATTGGTCGGAATCGTGAGGTCTTCGATTGAGAGAATGGTTCGTTCATCACGAACAATTTTTATGTTTGAAAGCTGAAACATGTCAGTCCTGTAATTAGATCAGTAGCGAAGCTCAATGGGAGAAGGCTCGTCGTATTGAACTTTAATAAATGGCGTGACTAAGCGATTTTTTTGTTGTCTGGATGCCTAGGGCAATTATCACAGTACTTTCTTGAATCGCACTTATAAACCAGGCAGCAGCTGATTCTGATCAGTTTTAACATCCCCGAACTAGAGTCTACTTTAAGGCTGTCTAAATGATTTTCAGACAACTGGCATGCTTCTAACCAAAGCTTAGCTTGCGCAATAATGTAATCGTTGGTCAGGCTTGGTTCGTGTTGCTGAAGTTTTATCAAACTGCCTAACAATAGATCGGCCAATAAATGATTGGTAAATCCTGGGCGAATACGTGTCCATTCACTGATCTGGCTTCGATAAAACTCAGTCAGTGCAAGAATGGCTTCACCAGCATCGGGAATCAGCTCTTCTGGTGAACCATGTTGATGATCACCATTAAAGAAGCGGTAGCCAGTAATGAACTCTTTGTATCTAAATTGACCGATATTCTTGATGTCGGGCAATGAATGAAGCCCATAGATAGAAATGAAAGTCACATAGATAGGCTGCCAACACACGAGATCCCAGGTTCGCGTTAACCAATACGCTTTGCCTGCTTCTGGGTGGCTTTGCGAAAGACCATCGTAAACTCGTTTGAGCTCTTTATGGCTATTCTCATTTGTTACCGCAATGCTCTTGTTATTATGTGCACCAAAGCTTCCGCTTAAATAAGGGCTCACTTGTTTTGAGTAAGCGAAGATTTTTTGATGTAGAGACGGGGCTTTCCGACGAGTGATAATATTGTGCAGTTGGGGAAGCATCTTAAATCAATAAATGAGAATCAGTTGCGTTATCATAACGAACATAGTCGAGGATAACCATACAAAATGGAGCATCTACTCGGTGCTTTTTACGTTTTTGAGATTTATAAAGTTTGGGTGGGCTGTCCTTTTTTCAGTGATAAAAGCCACTTTAAGTGATAAAAGTATTGTTGAACCCAACACGCCCTAGTCAAAAATAGAGAAGATGAAAGCTTGAATATGAACACACCTGCATTTGACCGTATCAGCCGCGTTCTGGCTTATATCCATGCGAATCTTAGTTCTGCGTTATCGCTAGAAGATTTGGCGACGCAAAGCTGTTGGTCTCGTTGGCAGCTGCAAAGAGTGTTTCAAGCCGAAACAGGGCTTACCGTGGCGAACTATGTGAGAGAGCTAAAGTTAAGTCAGGCTGCCGAAGAGCTGCTTGATGGGAAAGATCGTGTTATCGATATTGCGCTTGGTCTCGGATTCAATTCAGAAATAAGCTTTAGCCGTTCGTTTAAGCAAATGTTTGGGGTAAGCCCAAGTCAGTATAGAAAAGCAGGCAAAAGAGTAGGGTTAAAAAAGCCGATACAAGTATCTGAAACGGTGAGTAATTCAGAAAGTAGGGCGTTAAGTTTTGTGGAAGTGCGCATTGATGAAAGAGAGCCTTTCTTAGTGAAAGGAATGACATCAGAAATCAGTGGCTTGTTTTCACTGACGCAAGACTTCGCACAGAAAGTCCCTCAGCTATGGTCACGTTTAGAAGGTGAGGTTGAAATCCCTGACGCCAACATGCTCCAGTTTATTGGCGTTGTTGACCTGACTCAGTCTTGTTTTGACGGAACCAATATTTACTATTGGGCGGGCGTTGAGCTTCATGACGAGATCTCTATCCCACAACTGCCTAGTATTATCTCTGATAAGTTAGAGGTGCTGACGATTCCGAAGCAAACCTATGCTGTAGTGAAGCACCGTGGTCCTATAGAGCATCTACCCCATACTCTAAGTTGGTTTGTGCTTAATTGGCTTCCAAATTCAGGTTATCGTGGCGTTGATGGTTATGAACTTGAGATGTACCCATTTGGTTATCAAGCTCATGCTTCTGATGCGGAAATGGAGTACTGGGTTCCTATTATTAAATCGTAGTCATATTTCAGCTCTCCGACTTTCTCCCCCCTTCTCAAAAGCCTTTGTGTTACAAGGTCAAAGGCTACAAGGTCAAACGCGACTAAGTTAAATGTTACTAGGCCAATTGTGTGTTTAATCAGCAATTGACCTAGTTTTACTCAAAATAGGCCAAGTTCTTTTTGAATTTGCACCAAATTGTTAATTATCCTACCTCTAGATACATACAATGCAAATGAGATTTATTACTATTTACAATTAAGCATTGGTACCGAGGGAATCATGACCACTCACACTCGTTTTAAGTATTCATCATTGGCAGTTGCGTTGCTGACTGCGTTTTCAGCGCAAGCATTCGCGGAAGATACCGCTACTTCGGCAGATTCGAATGTAGAAACTATTACTGTTATGGGTAAAGCCTACCGTAATACAGCAACGAAAACCGTTTTAGCACCAGAAGAAACGCCGCAAACACTTAACGTTATCGAAAGCGAACAGATGGAACAACGTGGTGTTAAGTCTGTAATGCAAGCTCTTCGTTATGCACCAGGTGTATCAACCGAGAATAAAGGTGGTGCAGTGGTTCTTAGTGATTGGGTTAAAATTCGCGGTTTTGACTCTACGAATAACTATTATGACGGAATGATGTTGCCAATCCTTCCTGGATGGAACGTACAACCTCAGATTGATCCTATTGCGATGGAGCGTTTGGAAATATTTAAAGGTCCAACATCGGTTCTTTACGGATCAATGCCACCAGGAGGCATGGTTAATATCATTGCAAAAGCGCCTAAGTTCGAAGAGTCTACGAAAATTGGCTTAGCAACGGGTTTAGATAACTTAGTTGAAGCTTCAATTGATACAACGGGTGCTTTGAGTGACAACGTTGCTTATCGCTTGGTTGCTCTGGGTCGTAAGAAAGATACGCAAGTAGACGGCGTTGAGGAAGAGCGCTATGTGATTGCGCCATCAATCGATTGGTATGTGTCTGATAAAACCTTTATTAACTTCAATCTTTATTATCAGAATGACCCTGCACTAGGTCAGAACGTGACACTCCCATTAGCGGCGATTGAATCAGGAAAAGTCTCACCTTCGACATTTTCCGGGGATGTTAATTACAACACCATCAAACGTGATTTCTTGATTACTGGTTATAAGTTTAACCATGATTTCAACTCAAATTGGGCATTTCTTCAGAATTTCCGTTATATGAAAACTGACTTTTATCAAGAAAGTACTAGCAGTGGCAATTTTGATGCTTCAACTGGCTCATTAGCTCGTTCGGCATATAGCACCGATGAAAGTTCTACGGGTATTAGTGTTGATAACCAACTATCGGGCTTAGTGTCGACTGGCTCATTGGATCACTATTTACTTTTTGGTGTGGATTATCGAAACACAGAGGGTGATGTAGCCTACGACGCTTTCGCAGGTGTTGATAGCATCAACCTTTACAATCCAAATAACAATAAGCTGAATCCGAATGATTTTACAAAAACGTATTATCAAAATAACGACATTGAAGTGAGTCAGCTTGGATTCTATTTCCAAGATCAGATGTTGATTGATAATTGGGTGTTCATTGCTGGTGGTCGTTTTGACAAAGTCGAAACAACGACAAAAGTATCAGTATTGGGTGGTGCACCAAGCAAAACGGATACTGATGATACAAACTTCTCATACCGCTTAGGCGCTTTGTACAAATTTGATAATGGTTTATCTCCATTTGCTAACTTTGCTACCAGTTTTGAACCGAGTGTAAAGTTAGATACTAACGGTAACAACCTAGATCCTGAAACAGGTGAACAAGTCGAGTTGGGCCTTAAGTATGACTCATATGAGAATATGATTTCAGGCTCGATGGCGTTGTTCCAAGTGAACAAAAAAAATGTGGGCGTTCGTCCTGATGGAGCTTCACCATGGACTTCAGTTGGCGAGATTCGCTCACAAGGTATTGAGTTGGAAGGACGAGCACAAGTCACTGAAAACTTGGATGTGTTGGCGAACTACACATACACCGATATGGAAATTACGGAAGATAGAAATGCGTCAAATATCGGACAAACACCAGTATTTGTACCAGATCATACTGCAAATGTTTGGGCTAACTACTTTGTACGTAGTGGTGCAATGAGTGGCCTTAGAGTCGGCGGTGGCGTGCGTTATGTGGGAGAAACTGTTCTAAACGATACGTCAGACAAAAATAAAGGCCAAGTACCATCATATACTTTAGTTGATTTGTCTCTAGGTTATGACTTAGGAGAGGTTAACAGCTCGCTTAAGAACGCAACAGCTAATGTCGTTGCAAATAACATATTCAATGAAGAGTATTACACTTGTTGGAATGAGAGCTATTGCTGGTACGGTCAAGAGCAAACTGTAGAATTTAATGTTAATTACGAATTCTAACTAAGTTAGGGTTATCAATTTAAAGCAGCCATTACTGGGCTGCTTTTGTCGTTTGAATAAATATAGAATTTAGATTGAGTAGGCAACAATATGAATTTACAACGAATCGCTTCCCATGTTTCTAAAATAAAGAGCTTGCATATAAAGCTGGCGGTATCCGTATTAGCGAGCGCTTTATCGTTTAATGCGATGGCCGATTACCAAGTTGAAGACAGCGAGGGCGTTAAAACCCTTGAAGCTCAGCCTGTTAGAGTGGCGGCGCTGAACTGGGACATAGCCGAACAAGTGATTGAACTCGGTGTAACACCAGTAGCAGTACCTGATATTGCTGGTTATACCGACTGGGTTGTTCAGCCTGCCATTCCAGAAGGCGTGGCGGACATTGGCACTCGAACTGAGCCTAATTTTTCTGCTTTGAAGAAGCTAAACCCTGATGTGATTCTTATCGCTTCGCCTCAGAAAGATCTTCAGGATCGACTCTCGGAAATTGCGCCCGTACTTTACTACCAAACGTACAGTGAACAACACAACAATGCAGCGGCTGCTATAGAGAACTTCAAGAAGATAGGTAAATTGCTTGGCAATGAAGAACAAGCGAACAACAAATTGGCAGTGATGGATGAACGTATCGCTGTTCTAAAAGCTGAGTTAGACAAAGCGTATCCGGGTGACAAGCCAAAAGTTACTTCTTTCCGTTTTGCGAGTACCACATCGGTGTTTATCTACGGCGATAATTCGATTCCGCAATATGCGCTTGAACAGTTAGGTTTTGAAAATGCGATGGATCTTCCTGCGAGTCAGTGGGGCATCAGTCAAAAACGAATGACAGAGCTTAAGAACGTAAAGAAGGGCATTGCGCTTTACTTTGAACCTTTTCCAGATCAAGAAAAGTTAGACCGATCTCCGGTTTGGAAGAGCATGCCTTTTGTTCGTAACGGTCAATTTAGCCCAGTAGCGGCAAGTTGGAGTTACGGCGGTGCCATGTCGATTTTGTATAACGCAGAAGCTATGGCGCAATCGCTGTTGACGTTAGCGGAGTAGTAATGAAATCCAGTGGTTTGGTGATGGGGGCAGCGCTGTTTTTCGCTTCCCTTGTTCATTTATGGTTAGGGCAATCTGAATTTGGCCCTATCGGTGAGCTGCTCCAGCAAGTTTCACTGATCAGTGACAGCGCGAGATTCAACTCAATGGTTGATGATTCATTCGAGTTGATGGCGTTAATCTATGTCAACTTGCCTCGCTTGGTCATGGCGATCTTGGTTGGCGGAACACTCGGCACCATAGGTAGCCTGTTTCAACAACTGACACAAAATCGCATGATGTCGCCGCTAACCTTAGGTACATCGTCAGGAGCATGGCTTGGTCTGGTTATTCTGAATGTGGTTGCGCCGATGTTGGTTGCTCAGTATTCAGTTTGGTTCGCTCTGATCGGTGCACTGCTCGCGATGGGGCTGATTGTTTCGATTGTCGGAATCAAAAACATGAGCGGCTTGCCAATTGTATTGGCGGGCATGGCGGTCAACTTGTTGCTAGGGGCATTTGCGACAGCAATTATCTTGCTTAACGACCAGTACGCACAGAACTTGTTTGTATGGGGAGCGGGTGATCTAGGGCAGAATGGTTGGGAACAAGTAATTTGGCTGATGCCTAAGCTACTTCCGATCTTCGTCATCTTCTTATTGGCGCCAAGAGTCCTGACTTTACTTTCGATTGGCACTGAAGGGGCAGCAGCACGCGGGCTCAATATTGGCGCAACATTCTTTGTGCTAATGGCAATTGGCGTTTGGTTGGTCTCAGTGTCGATTACCTCAGTGGGCGTGATCAGCTTTATTGGTTTGATAGCTCCGAACATTGCGAGGCATTTAGGTTTTCTAAAGGCCAAATCTGAACTCGTCGCAAGCTGTGTATTAGGTGCGTTACTGCTGTGTGTCACTGACAGCTTGGCGATTTTCTTGGCGCAATGGTCTTTGGATATGATTCCAACAGGAACGGCAACCGCGGTGATTGGCGCTCCAGCGTTGATCATTATTGCGAGAAAGCAATTATCGGCTCAAGATCAGCTGTTTTTCTCGATGCCTAAAGGCCCAAAGTTTATTTCACCTTTGGCTTACTTCTTGTTGGGCACAGTGCTTTTCGGGTTGTTGGCGTTGAGTACGCTCTCACAGCCTTCTTCTGATATGGGCTATTTTGTTATCCCAGACGCTTTTGAATGGTCGATTCGTTGGCCGAGAATGTTAACCGCGATATTCGCTGGTGGCGGTTTGGCGGTTGCTGGCGTAATTTTACAAAGGTTAGTCTACAATCCGCTTGCAAGCCCGGACATTCTTGGTGTGTCGGCGGGCGCAGTTCTGGCGTTGATTTTCAGTAGCCTGTTTATGGGATATTCGATTCACTCCTTGAGCCCGTGGGTTGCGTTTTTGGGCAGTGCGATTGCACTGTGTTTATTGTTACTTCTTGGCAAGAAGCACCAGTTTGCGCCGTCTATTTTAATCCTGACTGGTATCTCGCTCACCGCAATGCTAGAAGCTTTGGTGCAATTCTCTTTAACGCGAGTGGGTGAGGGGAAATACACTTTATTGGCTTGGTTAGCGGGGTCTACCTATCGTGTTGAACCTGAATCAGCAATGATTTTGGCCATGGTGATAACGGCTTCTATCGGGGCTGCTTTACTGTTGAGTCGTTGGGTGACCTTAATTGCGACTGGACGTCAGTTCGCGAGTGCCAGAGGGTTAAATATCAATCTCGCCTACGTGGCATTGTTGTGCATTGTTGCGATCTTATGCTCGGTCGTGACAACCACCATGGGGCCAGTCGCATTTGTCGGCTTGTTAGCTCCGCATATCGCTGCAATGATGGGGGCTCGCTTGGTTCGAGAGCAGATCATCTTGTCGTTTTTAATTGGTGCCGCACTCATGCTATTTGCAGACTGGTTAGGGCAAGTGGTGGTGTTCCCAGCGCAGCTTGCAGCAGGGACGTTAGTTTCAATTATTGGTGGCAGTTATTTCATCTTCTTGTTACTGAAATCTCGAAGAACATAGGTTCTGTCAAAACAGAGAGCCCTTGATTATCAAAGCTATTGGTATTCAAAACTACTGGCAATCAAAGCGATTCGCAATAAAAGCTACGAATGAAAAGCAGTGAATGGAGCGATCCATCACTGCTTTTTTATTGATGTCGTTTGTGTAAGGGGAAGGTGTTAAGCAACACAGGTCTCGCTTCTTAATGTGCAAGTTTGGCATATGTTAATAAAATGTATAATCTAAAGGTCTGACCACTCATAAGGTAGCCACCATGCCAAACCTCGATCGTATCACTTGTTCCATCGATGAAAACCAAATTGCCACCGTTGTGCTGAATAGACCCGATAAGCTCAACGCTATTGATATGGCGATGTTTGAAGGCGTCAATAATATGATCAGAGAACTCAAAAAGAATAACGAGATTCGCGCTGTGATAGTGAAAGGTAATGGTACGGATTTTTGTTCAGGGCTCGATGTTAAATCGTTATTGAACAGTAAAGTTGGAGCGATGAAGCTTTTGTTCAAATGGTTGCCGACGTTGCCAAATGCGGCTCAGTATTTTTCTATTGGTTGGCGAGAGATCCCTTGCCCTGTCATTTTTGCGATTCACGGGCGTTGTTGGGGAGGTGGGCTTCAATTAGCCAGTGGTGGTGATTTTAGAATCGCTAGCCCAGATGCGAACTTCTCGATATTGGAAGCCAAATGGGGTTTGATTCCTGACATGGGAGGCGCCATCGCATTTCGAGAGTTAATGCGTAAAGATCACACCTTAGAAATGGCGATGACCGCTAAAGAGATCGACTGTGAAACAGCGAAAGACTATGGGCTGGTAACCAAGATTGCCGAAGATCCTTACGCTGAAGCTTATGCGTTGGCACTTGAGTGTGCGAATCGGTCACCAGATGTCGTCGCAGCTAATAAGAAACTCTACAACAAGACTTGGTGGTCAAGCCCTGGCATGGCAGTGTTTTACGAGACCTGGTATCAGATAAAGGTAGGGTTAGGCAAGAATAGAGCAATCGCTGCTCAACGTGAAATTCATCGAGACAAGCCACGTTCATACGTCGCGAGAAAGTTCAAATAGCGTTTGTACAGGAATAACGGATATTCCATTTGTTTATGGGGCTTTGCGGTAACCTTAGAGCAATTTAATGTCTAAGGCTAAATGAGCAATCTGATGAACAAAACTTTTACTTACTCGCTAGCTGCCACCGCAATTTTTACAAGCTTAAATGCTTTCGCAAGTGGTTTGTTTTTACAAGAAGCTGTTGTCGCCAATGCCGGTACTACTGGTGCCGGTGACGGTGTTTATACTCGTTCGGCTGCGGCGATGTGGACCAACCCAGCCACTATGTCTCATATGGGCGAAAGCAAAACCACGATCAATACCATGGCGTTTGATCTTGAGATGCAATATCAAGACAGCGGCGACAAGCAAGATGGTAAAGCTCATTCAGTCATGCCTTCATTTGGCGCCTTCCACGCGCATCAAGTCACAGACAAATTACACTTTGGTATCGCGTTTGGCGCTGTTGGTGGTTCTAGCCTTGATTACGGCAGTGATTGGGCGGGTGCTGCACTTCTAGAAGATATCACGCTCACTGCAATGCAAGTAAACCCATCACTGAGTTATAAACTGAATGACCAGTGGTCGGTGGGCGCGGGTGTTCAATTCAGTTGGGCTGCGTTTCAACAAACGACATCAATGCTTACTGCTAAACAAGATACTGACTGGGCATACGGTTATAACCTTGGCGTAATGTACACACCGACAGACAAACTCAAATTAGGTGCGAGCTACCGTTCTAAACTCGAGCATGAATTCAACAATGACGTAAACGGTAAGCTAGGTGCTGACGCTTTGAATTCGTTATCGACAGATATTGCTTTACCTGAAATTATCGATGTCAGTGCGAGCTATGCATTGAACTCTCAACTTGACCTGCTTGCTAGCATTCAATTCCACCGTTGGAGTGAGTGGGATGAGACCGTTTTAGATTTTGGAGTGACGGCCAAAGATGGAATCCCAATCAAACGTGATTGGGATGACGTTTGGAAGTTTGCAGTTGGTGCTGACTACCAATTGAATTCAGATTGGCGTTTAAAAGCCGGCTTCTCTTATGAGACCTCACCACAAGATGATCCGTCAATGCAATGGGTTGACCTTCCTGTAGGCGAACAGTATCGCTACTCGGTAGGTGCTTCAACGTATTGGGATGATATCTTGATCGATGTGTTCTACGAATACGCTGATTTAGGATCAGTTGACATGAATCGTAATCTAGCCAATACACCGATTACATTGGTTAACGGTTCTTTCGACGGCCGTATCCACTTTGTTGGGGTTAGTGCGACCTTCTGATGACATTACGTAATCTATTACTTGTTGCTACGGCAACGTTCGGATCGATGGGTGCTTTTGCTGAAGAGAAGCACCCTGACGATCCGACTAAAATCGTGACCAAAGCGGGCGTTGCTTATAACGAAGATTTGCAGTTCTCAGGCTCTATTGGTTTAGATGAAGCGCGAATGATCAATGCTCGTGTCAATGCGGACGGAGAAGAGTGGCGATTAGGCGGTTCATGGCTGTTGCCGATGGGTATCGTGAACTTCAACTTTAGCCGTTCTGAATATGACAACGATGCTTATAAGAACAACTACAGTATTGGCACATTTATACCACTGAGCTACTTCGATATTGAGCCGTTCGGTTGGCAAATCTTCCCTATGGCTGGTTACAGCTATAATGACGGCGAAGTAGCTGTTTTCGATGACGATAACGTTGGTTCTGACTATGTGTTGATGCCGAGCTCAACACACGGTGGCTACATTGGTGCGTTTGGTTTAAAAACGATTACTGATGAATGGTCTATCATGGGCTTCGGTGGTGGTTCAATGGGTTCTGACGATTACTCTGGCTATTGGACTGGCGTTGGTGCGAGTTATAAATTGAGTGATGCTCAATCATTCAATTTCTTCACAATTTTTGCTGAGGATGATTTTGGAGAGAACAACAGTGTTGGTGCATCTTACACCTATGAGTTTAAATAGCTGTTAGCAGGCAGCAATTCGCAGGTGGACACCTCTCGTAAGAACCATTGACTTAGTCCAGATTAAATTGAACAAAGTCGCTTATTAAAACTGAGCGACTTTCTTTTATTTTATTTCCCAATCTTTTTTATCTCTTTCTGCTGCTTTCTATCTCTTTCTCATGTGAGAGTACTGCTCTCTTAATCTAGATTAAGTTTTCCTCGCCTTATTCTCTGTACTATCCGCATAAATCAACGCCCATTCAGTAATGGACAAAAGAGAGTCACTTTGTGAAAAAGAAGTGGTTCTCTTTTGTCTTTTAAAATAGGCAAACATAATAAAGATTTAATGAGGATAAGACTTGAGCACTTTGTTTACAGAAACCCACATTGGCAAGATGACACTAAAGAACCGATTCATGAGAAGTGCAACGTGGGAAAATATGGCCACCGAAGATGGGCATATGACAGAGAAACTGTACGCTATTTACGAAGAGCTGGCTCAAGGTGAAGTCGGCCTGATCGTGACGGGTTACGCGAACATCGTTGAAGAAGAAAAGCCGAATGCGGGCATGATGGGCATGTATAACGACTCATTCATTGAAGAGTACAAAAAGCTGACTCAACTTGTTCATGGCAACGACTCTAAAATCGTGATGCAGTTGGCTTATGGTGGCACCAAAACCACACATGATCTTGGTGAACGAGTAATCTACGCACCAAGTGAGGTTCCAGAAAAAGGAACTCAAACACTAGGCAAAGCGATGACCAAAGACGAGATCGACTACATTGTTGACGCCTTTGCTCAAGCGTCTTTGAGAGCACAGAAATCAGGTTTTGATGGCGTTGAAATTCATGCCGCTCACACTTACCTGATTAACCAATTTCTAAGCCCTTATTACAACCAACGTGAAGATGAATACGGCGGTAGCTTAGAAAACCGCATGAGATTTTTGTTAGAGATCTATACCGCGACGCGCAAGCTGGTGGGCGACGACTTCCCAATTTTAGTTAAGCTTACAGCTTCGGAGTTTTTTGAAGGTGGTGTCACCTTCGATGAAACACGTATTGTGTGTAAAAAGCTTGAACAAGTGGGCGTGGATGGCATTGTCGTGTCAGGCAATATTCATGGCAAAGCAGACACTATGATTGGCGAGTCGCACGATGGTTTTACCATTCAAGCTGAAGGCTATTTCCATGAGTATGGTCACGCGATCAGCCAAGACGTTAATATCCCAGTGATCACGGTTGGCGGCCTAACGGATTTTGATGCTATCGAAGCGATTGCAAACAACACGGGCATTGAGTACTTCGCGCTTTCAAGACCGCTGCTTTCTGAACCCCATTTAGTTAAGCGTTGGAAGGAAGGGGATAGAAGCCCTGTTGAATGCGAACGATGCTCTAAATGCCGTACTAAGCGCGGTAACTTTTGTGTGGTGAATAAAGACAGAAAAGCACAGCTTGCTCGAATGTAGTCGCTGAACCCAGCTCCAAGCGTGAGCCGAAATTTATAGCGAGTCTAAGTTTGAGCCTGTGTAATCGCGCAGGCTCTTGTTTATGCCGTATTCCACGAAACGATATTTGAAACCTTATTAATCACATCTTCCTGTCAAATTGGTGCGACTAAACAGATACACTACGCCTGTAAATTATCCAACCAAGTTATCGATAAAAACTGAGCAAACTTTGAAACTACTTCCTCTTCTTAAGCAACCTCGAATCCACTGACGCCTCTTTAGTTTTAGCGACATTGCTATGATTTAAGCGTGATACTCACTATTAATCCCAGTGAACCCTGTGTTTATAGGGCGTTAGTTTGTGCACCTTGGATTTGCATCGTCGAACATTTTTGATAGTTAACGAATAAAACTAAATAGATCATTCAGAGGTAAAAATGCAAAAGAAGCATTGGTCCAAATTTGAGTTGCTGCATGAAGTCGTAACCAACCCCAATATTCACGTAAAAGGTCAACACAGTTATTACAGCGATTGCTGGGATAACGGCTTTGAACAATCGGTAGTTCGCTATTTACACGGCGACGAAATCAGCCGTCAGTGGGAGCCTCGATGGGAAATCGACGAGCTCTATATTGGTGATTATGTATGTATTGGCGCAGAGGTTGTGATTTTAATGGGCGGCAACCATACACACAGAGTCGATTGGTTTTCACTGTATCCATTTATGGATGTTATCGACGACGCCTACATTGGCAAAGGCGATACTCACATTGAAGATGGGGTTTGGTTAGGCATGAGAGCGATGGTGATGCCCGGTGTGACGATTGGCGAAGGCGCTGTGGTTGCAGCGAATAGTGTGGTGACTAAAGACGTCGCTCCATACAGCATTGTCGGTGGTTCTCCAGCTAAAGTCGTCAAATACCGCTTTGGTGAGTCCGTTATTGACGAACTCATGTCATTCAAAATATACGAGTGGCCCTCAGATAAATTTGAAGCGCTGAAACCGTATTTATGTAACTCAGAATTTTCAAAGTTAAAGCAGGCGATAACGGATTACGACAATTGTTTGTAAAGATCGCTTGTAACGAGCGTTTGTAAGGAGCGTTTTTAAGGTACGGGTATAGCCATAGATTTGTGTAGAAAGATCTGTGTCATATTTATATTGAAAAACACGTTAAATCAGTTCGTTACCTTGCAATACTCAACATGGTGTACCAATCTTATTTCATAAGCATGGATAAGGATTGTGTATGCCCGCAAGTTCAATGAAAAACAAAGGGGTGGTAGGAAAAGTCCTACTGCCTTCTTTACTCATAAATCTTCTCTCTCTCGCCGTTCCGTTAACGGTTTTACAAATTTACGATCGTATTTTACCTAACCAAAGTTACGGTACTGCCACTTTGTTGTTGGCGGGTGCAGCGTTGGCTGTTGCCATGGAAGCATTGATCCGGTTTGTGCGTACTTGGCTTTTGTCAGCCGCGGCCAGCAATACCGAGAAAGCGACCTATCAAACTTTGGTTGAAAGAGTAACAACGGCTTCATCAGGCCATCTTCGCCACATTGGTGTTGGCGGCGTGGAAGAGGGGCTTGGTTCTGTATCCAAAGTCAAAGATTGGTATTCCGGTGGTGTGATTGCAGGCTTTATTGATTTGCCTTTTGCCTTGATCTTCTTGGGCTTGGTGGCTTACATCGGCGGTGAGCTGGTGGCGATACCTTTGGCAGTTTGGCTGATTACTCTCGGAATCGTTTGGTTATCTTCTATTCGCGTTAAAAGCTTAAGTGAAGAAGCTTCCCAAGATGAGCAGGAGCGAAAAGCGTTCTTGATTTTACTGAGCCAAACCATTCAGGGAATCAAACGCCAGGCCGTTGAGTCTCGAATCTTCAATCAGTTTAAATCCCTCAATAATGTTCGCTCTCAGTCTAAAGCGAGAGAAGAAGAACAGAACGCCTTCGCCCAAGAATGTATTCAGCTTGCTGCATTAGCCACGTCAGTTTTACTCGTGATCACGGGCAGCTTATGGGTGTTGGATGGTCAGTTAACTACTGGTGGCTTGGCGGCATGTTCTATCTTATCTGGCAGAGCGGTTGCGCCTTTGAGTGCTCTGGTTGGGGTTAGAATCAAGCTTAATTCAATACACAGTGCCAATCAGGCAATAGAAAAATTGAGTGACTTATCACTATCGGACTCTTCAGATTCTGAGCAAGTTGAGAACCACTTATCTGACTTTGAGACGTTGGAAATTAAGCAAGCGACCGTTGAAAGATACGGTGAACTCTCTCATGCAGATGTCGCACTGAATAAAGGTGAGTTGGTATTGTTAGAGAGTGAGGATCGCCACACTAACAGTCATTTATTGTCGTCGATTGCAGGTATTGATGATCTAAAAGCGGGTGAGTGCTTCATTAACGGAGCTGCAGTTTCAATCGCATCCGTAACCAATATTGTGGCCTACTGTGGCGTTAAAGGGCAGTTGGTGTCGGGTACTATTCTCGACAACTTGTGCGGGTTTGACCCGGAGAAAACGCAAAGCGCCAGTGACTATGCAAAGCGTTTGGGTTTAACCAAAGAGATTACTCGATTACCCGATGGACTAGAGACACAAATTGGCCATACGAGTGCGTCTTTGTTGAGTATGGGTAACGTGAAAATGCTCAATATCGCGGCTCAATTGGCAAGTGATAAACCCATAATCATGTTGGAAAGGCCGGATTCTTCACTTGATTTAGACGCCCTTGGGAATCTAGCTAAGGTGTTGGAAGAAGAAGTAACGGCAGGACGCACGATACTGATGGTGAGCTACCATTCGAAGCTTCGCGAATTTGCTAATCGAATCATTACAGTGGAAAGTCGAGCTATTACGGTCGACAGCGAGAGCAATCAGGAGGCCGTCGTATGAATCGTTTAGATATTGGTAACCCTTCAGGTACGAACAAACGTGCAGATACCAGCGGTCGACAAGAGGTGATGAATCATTTAGAAACCGAGAGCCTTTCCGTTCTTAAGCAGTTGGAAGTTAATGCTAATATCCAGTTGTTCGCACATCAATGGGTTGATGAAAATGGCATTGAATCAATCGACGATATGTTTGCCTTGTTCGACAGGCTTGCACTGCCTTATCGCTTGGTTGCCAACCTAGATGAAGTTGGTGAACATAAATTGGTCTTACTGGTACTTGGTGAACATGAGCTGGTCTCTGGTCATTTAGAATCCAAGCAATTTGTTGCCTTTAATGCCAATGACGACATTACCGATGTCCCTCAGTTTTGTATTGTTATCGAAGGTCCACCACTAGAGAAGGCTTCTCCTGATTGGGTTGGCGAACGACTACATGCGTTTCGCCCCATTATTCCTAAATTGCTGCTAGTCAGTTTTATCACTAACTTATTTGCGCTTGCCGTTCCTTTCATCACGATGTCGATTTATGACCATGTGATTGGCGGTGATGCAGGGCATGAGTTGCAAGGTATCGCCATTGGCGCGGCGTTGTTGTTTGTGATGATGGGTTGGTTGAGAACATTGCGCAGCCGAGTGTTTGCTTCAGTTTCCAACCGAGTAAGTCGTGAGATTTCTCAATCCCTCGTGCAGCGTCTGCTTCGTAATAGCTATGCTCAAAATCAGCAAACAGCTTCTTCTAGTCAGCAAAACCAAGTGATGCTGTCGGAGCGTATTTCAGGTGTGTTATCGGGGCCATTAGGAAATGCGCTGTTTGATCTGCCATTCATTCTAATTTTTGTACTAGCGATAGGAGTTTTAGGCGGATGGTTGGTACTGGTTCCAGTCGTCTCTTTAATCCTTTATTACTTGCTAGCAAAACGCTCGATACGCTCTAGCAGCAAGCGCTCGATGCAATCGACAGTCGCAGGTACGAATCGTCAAAACATGACTAATGAGCTGTCATCCAAGCTTGCCTTTATTCGCAGTGCTGGATTCTCAGAGCACTGGATTCAACGCTTCAAAAAGGCCAATCTTCTTGCTTCAACAGTGACCTTTAATCAATCGGTTCTCCAGAGTCGGTACACCTCGATTTACTATTTCATTGGTGTGGGCTCGACACTCGCGGTGATGGGGTTAGGCATAGGACTTATTTTTGAACAAGTGATGACCCCTGGTGGTTTGATTGCTTCAATGATGTTGATATCTAAAGTGACGGGTCCCGCTCAGGTGTTGGCAAACAGTGCGATGCGTTTTAACAGCTTTAATCAATCCAAATTGCAAGTGAACCGTATTTTGTCTCAGCCGTCTGAGCGTGAATTCAGTTACCAGCATCACCCGTTACCTGTGGTAGCGCCTAACTTGAAATTAGACCAAGTGACACTGCGTTATCCTAAACAGAGTCGCCCCGCTTTGAATGGTGTGAGCTTTGATATTGAAGCCGGTGAAATTGTTGCGATTACTGGCCCTTCTGGGAGCGGTAAATCAACATTGATCGAAGTACTGTCTGGTTTGCAGCCTATCCAAAATGGTATGGTCGAGCTTGAAGGCGTTAACCTCGTTCAATACGACCCGCAGCTCTATCGCCACTGGTGTTTCATTCGAGCGGCATATCCTGATTTGCTTACGCTGAGTATTCGAGAATGGCTAAACGACGGTCATAAAGTCGAAGACAAGAAGATGATCTCTGCGATTGAAATGGTGGGCGGAAAGCGTTGGTTCGAGACATTATCAGGTGGGCTCGATACTTCCATCAGCAGTATTCAGCCGGACAGCCTTTTTGACATGTTGTCTGGCAGCGTCGCGCAGATCCTCATTGACGCGAAAGCGCTGGTTTATGACTACCCAATGTTCTTAATGGATAATCCTGTGCCTGATGCTCACCCAAATGCTAAACGTATCTTTGGTGAGTTTGTGCAGTCGAAAAAAGGAAAAGCAACGGTGATCTACACGTCACACGATCCGGATTTAATCAAGCTTGCCGATAAAGTGGTGGTATTAAATGAAGGTGCAGTGGTTTATGCCGGTCCATTAGAGCCGGAACAGTCTTCGAAGCAGGAACAGCCTTCAAAGCTTCAAGCTTCTCAAGAACCGCAGTTATCTGAGCAACCGTTATCTCAAGAGCTACAGCCGTCAACTCAAGATGCGTTTGCTCAACAAAATGCAGCCCAACAAGAACAATCAGAGTCTAAGCAAGGAGTCGCTAATGACTAAACAATCTATCGAGAAGGGCAAGCGCTACGGTGAACTTGTTGAATCACAAAATACGGCTCGTACCTTGGCGCTGGCGACATGGTCGGTTGCCTTATGTGTTATTGCTTTTGCCACTTGGTCTGTCGTCACTCAAGTTGATGAAATCGCCAAAGCCAAAGGTGCTGTGATTCCGGAAGGCGAGAAGCAAGTATTACAAAGCGCGATTGGCGGTAAGTTAAAGCAAATTCTCGTTAAAGAAGGCCAGTTGGTAGAGAAAGGCCAGCCGCTTGTCGAGTTTGATGCCACTTTCCAGCGTACCGCCCTTGAAGAGCTAAAGTCCCAACAAGTGACGCTTCTAGCCAGTGTGGAACGTATGAATGCGCTGCTTGAGCAGCGTGAGCCTAACCTTGCTGAGTTTGAGGTCGATTACCCAGAGATCGTCAGCCAACAAAAAGCGCAGCTGAACGCGCAAAAAGCCCTCTACTTCCAAAAGCGTGTGGTGCTTGAGAAAGAGAGCGAACAAATTGCAGAGCAGCTTCGTAGCGTAGAAAAGTCATTGCCTAGCTACGAGAAAGAGCTGAATGCGACCAAGCAAGAGTTGAACATACTGGAGAAGGGTTATAAAGCGGGTAACATTTCACGCTTACGTGTGCTTGAAATGCGACAAAAACTGGCCAGTATCGAACAGAAAATCGAAGAAGCTCGTGGTAAGAAAGCGGTGTTAATCAAGCAAGCAGACAGCACAGAGCAAAAAATTGAACAGCTTTTAGCTGAGGCGAAGGCGAAAGTGAGCGACGATCGTTCTAAAGCCGTATCTGACTTATCAGCACTGAATGCCAGAGTTCGTTCAAGCCAAGCTAAATTGACTAACACTATGTTGGTGTCACCGCTACAAGGCTTGGTGCAAAGCCTGCCAAGCACGCAAAACGGTGGTGTTATTCAGCCAGGTGGCACTGTGGTTGAAATTGTTCCTGTTGGCGGGAAAGCCGACTTTAAAGCTCGTTTGTCACCAAGAGATATTGGTTTTGTGAGTGTAGGGCAGCCGACTCGTATCAAGATTGATGCGTTTGATTACAGCCGCTTTGGGGCACTAAAAGGAGCGGTAGAGAGTATTTCACCGACCACGAGTCAAAGCGAGCGTGGCGAGATCTATTATGAAGTCGTCGTCTCGGTGGATGTTCCCTATTTCCGTGATAATCCTGAGAGCTTTTCTATCTTGCCAGGTATGACGGGCGAGGTAGATATTACAACCGGTGAGAAGTCAGTATTCCAGTATTTATGGAAACCGATTTATACCAACGTGAGTGTCGCGTTTGGGGAGCGTTAGTTTGTTTTATAGTTAAAAGTTAGAACTTAACCGAACTAAACGACTGTCTTGTATTTCAAGGTGTTAGAATAAATATCAATAGGTTATGGAAAGTTTAACTGCGTATAAAAACATATAACTTTGTCTTTCGGGAGATTCTGTCGCCAATTTGTCGCCATAAAATCTTCTCTTTAATAAGGATAAATTGTTGGAGAGATAAAGATTAAAGTTAATTCGAAGTAGATTCACAGATAGTTAAAACCATCGGCAAGTTCTGGCTAGAAACAATTTAAGGCGTTTGAGTTAATTTTTACGTTTTAGGTTACGCAAAGCAACTTGAAACTAGAAGTATTGGGGGATTTATGGTTGTCTTATCTTCTTGTTGCATAACCAAGTATCAATGCTTTACTACCAATGACGGTATTATATTGATAAAATACCGCGAAACTCCAGAAAGTTGGTAATTATGATAGACAATAACGTACCCAAACTATGAAAGTGATTATTTTATCAGGTGCTGGGCTTTCTGTTCCTTCAGAACTGCCTGCATATGAAGATATTAAAAATACACCTGAATACCAAGCATTCCAAGGAGCTTCACCTTGTGAAGTATTGGCTCTTGTAAAGAAAATTCGGCATCAATATGAATAATTTTTGCCGAATCGAGCACATTACGAATGTATGTATCTCGAAACATATTGTCAATCACTAGGAGTTGAGTTTCTACATTACACTTTAAATATTGATGACTTAATTGAGAAAGCTGGAGGGAGTGCGGTACATCTTCATGGTTGTATAAATGAACCAGACAGTATCGTTCAATGCAAAGATGTCCCTTGTGTAGACCTTTTCAATATTGAGTGGGAAGTAAACGATCTCCTAATAGTACTTGGTGTTAGTAACAATGGTTTTCCTTTAGCTGCATTAGAGGCAAATGCTTTGGCGTCTGGAGCTAAATTTGTAAACTACAACATTGTTTCTAATAGTGAAACTAGGGCGTGTTGATCTTTCGTGAATGTTTTTTGAACAGCATGGTAAAGAGTTATAATTTGCTTCGCCAAAAGTAAAACCATAACCAATACCATGCCAAGAACAATGCTAACTGATATTCGCTGGGAACTGATACTCCAAGTTATGAAAAGTACAGGTCGTATTTACGATAAAACTGAACATCGAATGACATTTGAAGGAATACTTTATCGAATGAGAACAGGTATTCCTTGGCGAGATCTACCCTCTGAGTTCGGAGAGTGGAGTACCGTTTACAGACGATTTAATCTTTGGTCAAAGAAAGGGATTTTAGATAATCTTTTCAAGAGCTTATCTAACATGGCTGATTTTGAATGGGTATTTCTTGATGGCTCTATAGTTAGAGCACATCAGCATAGTACAGGTGCAGCTACTGAAAGTTCAGAGCAAATAGGAAAAAGTCGCGGGGGCAACTCAACCAAAATTCACTTAGCCGTAGATAGTGGTGGACTGCCGATTTGCTTTGATTTATCAGAGGGACAACGCCACGATATAGTGCATGCCGAAAGCTTAGTTGAGCAACTCG
>NZ_JBGOOI010000072.1:0-21807 GCF_041439605.1 Vibrio sp. 1F169
CAGCTCGGAAGGATCCTTCAACCGATCACTTTGGCTTTAACTGATCGGCATTACCGCCTAGTGCGGGACATTTTTTTAGCGGGAGGGGGGATGAAGCGGCTAAAGCGCTTGTCCGTTAACCGACAATTTCACATCAATGTTGCCACGAACCGCGTTTGAGTAAGGGCAAACTTGGTGCGCCGTTTTCACAAGCGTCACAGCTTGTTCTTGCTCTAGATCCAGTTCAATCGATAGAGCAACAGTTAAAGCAAAGCCACCGTTTTCATTTGGTCCAATACCGACTGTTGCAGTCGTTGGCGCCGATGCGATTTTGATTTTCATCTCTTTAGCTACATGAAGTAGAGCATTTGAGAAACACGCAGAGTAGCCCGCAGCAAACAGTTGCTCAGGGTTTGTCGCTTCACCTGTTCCGCCCATCTCTTTAGGGTAGCTCAACGCCACTGAAAGCAGGTTGTCATCAGTAGAAACTTGGCCGTTACGACCTGCAGTAGCTGTAGCAGAAGTTGTGTAGAGTGTTGTCATTGTCTTAGTCCTTGTTTGAGTTGTGCAAAATTAGATTGCGTGCAACTTAATTTTAAAGCTAGCTTAATTGATAAAATTCGAGCGCGCAAGTATATTGTGCACAATTTAATTTATTGGTGAGGTGATCATGAGCGACCAAGATGACTATCTAAAACTGGATAATCAGGTGTGTTTTGCGCTGTATAGTGCATCGAATGCAATGAGTAGAGCGTATCAACCTTTACTGAAAGCGCTTGACCTTACTTACTTGCAGTACATTGTGATGATGGTGCTGTGGGAAGAAAAAGAGATAAATGTCAAAGCCCTAGGCGCAAAAACGCATTTGGATTCAGGTACGTTGACGCCTTTACTCAAGCGCTTGGAAACGAAAGGTTACGTGCTTAGAACTCGCAGTGCTGAAGATGAACGAGTTCGAGTTATTACACTGACGCCTGCAGGGGTAGAGCTCAAAGAGCAAGCGCAGACCGTGCCAGTTGAAATGCTATGTCTTTCTAAGATGAATGAAGATGAGCTTAAATCGCTAAAAGCACAGTGTGAGCAATTGCTTGGCAATTTGACCAAGTAAGCACTTTTAGTTTTTGGCCATGGTAATCAGAAAATAAGAAAGCCAGTTAGTTCGGCTGTTAATTAGTTGCGATTGCTAATTCAAGTAAGACTAACGGGCTTTTTGTATCTGCTGTCGTTTAAATGGCAGCAGATAGTGTATTCAATTGGGATTTATCCCATAAACCAAGATACGAAAATCAAAGCCCCAAAACCGAATGTTGCCATCAGTGCCGTATCGCCACCGGCTGCTGTATAGCTGCCTTCGGTTTGTAGGTGAGGGAAGTCAGGCCTACGAACCTTAACCACCATTGCGAGTGGTCCCCAGATAGCTAGGAACACCAACACCATGCCTGCATAGTCCAGCATGCTCACGAACTGGCTTGCGAACAGCTCTGCTAATACCAAAGGCAATACAAAGGTCAGAGCATAAGCTAATGCTTTGTTGTTGGTGACTGCGTCTTTGTTTTGGTCATACAACGCCATGGATACACCAAGGAAAGAGGTCACCAGTGCTAGCGCTGAGAACAGCGCAATCACGACTTTTAACCAAGCAGATTGACCGCTAAATGCTGAGATCAGTTCTGAAATGTTGTGGAACTGGCTGATCGCGTCTGTACCAAGGTTACCGATAATCGCGAACAACCAAGTTAGGTAGCAGATTAGTGGTATCACTGAGCCTAGCAGAATCATATTGCGGATCTGCTTTTGAGTCGCTTCGCGGTTGTAGATAACCAGTGACGGGATCACCACCATAGAGGCAAAACTGGTAAAGATAACCGCGCTGTACTGCACCACGTCATTGGCCGTGTATTGGCTAGTTTGAGTTAGGTAATCTAGACGGATATTGCTAAACAGAGAGGCAATTACAATAAACAGCATTACCACCATCATGATGAATAGACCACGGTTTAATTTATCGATATAAGACTTACCCGCGACTACAATCACACCCATCAATAGGCTGAAAACGGTATAAGCAGCGGATGCAGAGATGTCTACGCCGACGTCGAGCAATAGCTTATGAATGATGTCGCCAACACCCAAGATATAGGCGATCAGCATGCATACCAGCAGCAGGTAAAAGAGTGCATTGATAAAGTGTTTACCTTTGCTGCCCAGAGTGAGGTAAGCAACACTGCTCATGCCACTGTTGTCTTTCGTTTTGGTACACGCTTCTGCCAGTAGGAGTGCAGAGTAAGTGGTGCCGATAAAGATAAGTAGCATCAGCACTGAGCTGATCATGAAGCCAAACTGGGCCAACACCATGGGAATAGCAAGCATGCCAGCCCCTAATGCAGTTCCCGAAAGGATTAGGGAACTGCCGAATAATTTCATATTCAAAAAAACAACCTCTAGCGATCCAATTAATTTTTGTTTGGATTGTAAATAATTGTTTCCAAGACTAACAAAATACTCAGTAAAGTTAGGGGTTAAATTCTAATTATTTTTGAATTTTTCTAAAAAACTTACAAAGGTATTTCGGAGTATTATCTGTGATCGTTTGACGCATTTTCTTGGTGATTGTATTGGTTGTTTTAGTTAACGTTTATTCATTGTTGAATGATCTAGCAGTCAGAAATATTCGATTAGAAAGAAGTATGTTTGGCGATTATTTTCGCTAGTGTCACAACCCCTTCTTTCCACTCTTTACTCTCTTCGATGTTCGCTACCGTGAAGCGCAAGCAGTGTTTATATTGATCGTTTGTCCCAAATACTGTGCCAGGTAATATTCCCAATTTGTGCTTTAAACAATCTTGGTAGACGGCATAACTATCGACCGACTCTGGCAGTGTTATCCAGTTTAAAAAAGAGCCTTCCGGTTTTGATAGGTGGTATTGCCCGACAAGGTGAGGATAGCTATCTAGTGCTTGTATTAACAGGCTTTGAAATTGCTTTTGATTGGTTTGGTAGAGCCGCTTCATTTTGGATAAGTGGCTGCGATATTTACCGGTAGTGAGAAATTGACCCACCGCGGATTGCATTAAATTGGAGCTGCCCATGTTGTCGCATAACAGGTATTTTTCAACTTGAGCTTGGTAACGACCTGAGAGTAACCAGCCAATACGCAAGCGAGAATCTAAGGTCTTGGACAAAGAGTTGACGTAAATGACTCGATCTTGGTCATCAAGCTCTTTGAGGCTGGCAATGGGTGTGTCGAATGCCAAGCTACCGAATACATCGTCTTCGATAATCGGTAAAGATCCGGAGATATCCAGTAATGCCTTTCGGTTAGCCAATGGCATTCGTGAACCCGTTGGATTGGTAAAGTTTGGTGTTAGCAGTAAGGTTTTTACTTCCCATTTGTTCAACGAACTTTGTAGTGATGGAATATCAATGCCGTGGCTAACACTGCTTGGAATTTCTAGTGCTTGCAAGCCAAGCGATTCAAGTAAAAGCAGATTGCCGAAGTAACAGGGCGACTCGACCGCCACGATGTCTCCCGGTTTGGTTAATGCACGTAAAGCCAGACTGATCGCCTGTTGAGCACCATGTGTAATTGCAATTTCATTCGATCCCGCGGGAACACCTAGATCATGGGTGATCTTTAGCAACTGCTTTACTAATTGCTCGTCACCGGGAGGGAGTTGATAGTAGCCCGGAAGTTGAGTTTGCAAACGGCTATGGCGACCGATTTCGGCGTACAAGCTACGAATAGCCGGGTTGTTGATATTCGGGTGTGCTGAACCTGCCAACAATTTTAGACGGCCTTTTGGGCGAGAGAGAACCGATTTAGTCACTGAAAGCAGATCGACTTTTTGAGGCTGGCTCGGTGCATCCCAGATGGTGGTGTTCGGTGCTTTCACACGATAGCCTGATTTAGGCACAGAATAAACCCAGCCTGTCGCTTCCAGTTCTTGGTAGGCGCGAATTACGGTGTTTTTGCTCACTCCGAGTTGTTCGCTGAGTTGACGAATGGAAGGCAAGCGGTCGTCTGGGTGAAAGAGCCCTTTATCGATCTGAGCCTTAATGTGTTGTTCTATCGCGAGATATTTATTGCCGCTGAGTTCTGCTTCCACGTTTCCCCCTTGTAACTCACACTTAATCTGTAACCATTTAAAGTGTTATATCTGTATCTTTATTAGTTATCTGTACCCAACTAAGGTAACAGCATTGATGAAGAGTTGACCAGAGGTTTGTAATGCTGATTAAAATGATTCCGTTTGTGTTTGTATTATTGTGGTCGTCAGGCTTTGTTGGCGCTCGTCTTGGTGTTGAATACGCTGAACCAGCAACGTTACTTTCACTTAGGATGGTAGCCAACGTGGCGCTATTCTTGGTTTTGATTGCAATCCTTAAGCGTCGTATTCCTCGTGGTCGAGCATTTTTTCACGCTTGTGTGGTGGGCATTTTGATTCATGGCTTCTACCTTGGTGGCACTTATCTCGCGATCGATATGGGTATGCCCGCCGGGTTGAGTTCTCTACTTGTTGGCTTACAACCGATTCTGACGGCATTGATAATGATCAGCTGTACTTCACAGCGTTTTAATTTTGCACAGTGGCTGGGATTAGCGCTCGGTTTTGCGGGTATTAGCTTGGTGTTGATGGGCAATATTGAATGGCAGTCAGACGACCAAAAAGGCCTGGCAACGTTATTGTGTTTGGTTTCTTTGGTGGGTATTACCTGCGGCACTTTGTATCAGAAGCGCTTCTGTCAGGGGACAGATATGGTCGGCGGTGCGATGGTGCAATACTTGGCTTCTGCTGCGTTGTTTCTACCGTTCGCAATGCGTTACGAAACTATGCAGGTGAACTGGACTATCGAGTTCACGTTAACTCTGGCTTGGCTAGTGATTGTTCTATCGTGCATTGCTATTCTATTGCTGCTTTACATGGTAGAGCATGGCGCTTCTTCAAGTGTGGCATCGGTGTTTTACCTCGTTCCACCCACAACTGCCATTCAAGCGTGGCTCATTTTTGGAGAGTCATTCGACATTTATGGCGCAATAGGCTTCGCGTTGTCAGCGACCGCTGTTTATCTGGTGGTGAAAAAGCCTGAGTTGATTAAGTTCCGTAGACGAACAGCATTAGAGAGGTAATGTGTCTACCAAAATTACACCAATCGTAGTAACTAACTGGTCACCCTAGCTTGTTAAAAATCTCGATAACTTCGTTAGAATTTTTGATTGTAGAATAACTACTTATCGAAAAATTCTGCCTTGTTCTCAAGCTTTTTTCCTACGCTATTTTTGATCACTTACTTACTGTGATTGGTATAACTCGACTTGAAATAGATTGCTAGAAACAAAAAAGAGCCTGAATATTCAGGCTCTTTCTGTATCAATATTGGCTAGCGACTATTGATTAGCGCTGCATTAAACAAGCGTAAGCCGTGGTAAACGGTGCTTCTTGGTACTGCTTAAGGCCTGTTTCTTTGAACTTCATCATAAGAGGGTTGCGCTTAAGGCTTTCTTTGATTTCATTCGGAGATACAACGGTTACGTCTAGGCCGTCGATCAACTGAATTGCCGCTTCTAGTTTGAAGCCGAAGCCACCGCCGGCAAATTTGCCTTTAGTTTGGCGTTGACGAATTACCACTTTTTCTACTTGGTAATCTTCCATTAACTTTGCAAAAGAAAATTGAAAATCTTTCATATTCTGTGTGTCGTTTGCGTCACTAATAGCAACTTTAGAAACTCGGCAATCAGGAATGTTAAATACACCGTCTGATAGAGATAGAAGACAGATGACTGCATCGTTACCTTTGATTTCAACACCACAAATTTTCATGTTCTTACCTACTTATTTTAGAGCCCTATATTATGGTGTTATTTCGATGACTTCTCCAGTAATAGAACATGTCTAAGGTAAATAAATTCAATATTGTCCACTTTAACTTTTTCAGGTTGACGTCTGGTTAAATGCGAAGCACTCGTTTTCATCGTCTAGTTTTATATGCGATGAGATTCACAAAACTATAGCTGGCTTTTTTATCGATACTGTATATTATGCGCGCGTCCCTATTTAATGTGTGGTTATAAACCCTCTATGAATATCAAAAACCTTTCTATTAAGAGTAAAATTGCGATCCCTCTAATGGTTATCGTGATTGTGTTCTCAACTGTTACTGTGCTTAACGTGATTAAATCTAACGCGCAAGCAGCGATTAACCATGAGCTCAATAATGTGGTTCAACCGGTTCTCGACAACCTAGAAGATGGGTATCGAGATATCTATCAAGTCATTGCATCTGCCCAAGGCCTGTTGCTTGCGAAAGATCAAAAGGCAATTGAATATCAACAATTCGAATTCAAAGACAACGCTTACAAAGCCGTTCCACGCTTTGAGAGTGTCCAAACTCTATATACCGCAGGTGTCTTAGACTCATCTTCTCAAGACGAGCTAGCGAAACTGGTAAAGGCGATGAAAAAGTGGGTAGCATTGCATGAACCAATGTTTGCAGATCCTGCCAATGCTCTTCAATACAACATAGATTACTCGCCAGCATTAGACGCTGAGTTTTCGATCATTCACGATCAACTCGGCTATATTAGAGAGCTGATTGCAGTAAAACAAAAAGAGCTTCGCCAGCAAGCTAATGACTCGATTGAAGAAAGTAAGCTGATCATCGAAGTAGGTATGGCCGTGGCGGTACTTGCGGCTTTGTTTTCGATGTGGTTATCGAACCGTTTTATCGTTCAGCCGATTCAGAGCGTAGAGAAAGCGATGAATGAAATCGCATCGGGTGACGGTAACTTGGCTCAGCGAATGAAAGTTGAAGGTTCTGATGAGATTGCTCGTTTAAGTTCAGCGTTTAACAAGTTTGTTAGTAAGATACATACCACTGTTGAACAAGTGATTCTGACATCAAATGCCGTACGTGCAGAGATGGAAAACATCAAATCAATAACGCAGAATGTGGCTGAATTTTCTTCGAATCAACAGAAAGAAAGTGAAGTAGTCGCGGCTGCCGTTCATGAAATGCAAGCGACCAGTGAAACGGTAAGTGGTAACGCGTTAGATGCGGCAACCGCAAGTAACGTTGCGAACAATGAAGTGGAATCAGCAGACAGCACTTTGGGCTTAACCGTAACTTCAATTGAACGCCTTGCGCACGATATCGAGAATGCAGGTGGTGTGGTTCAGGAATTGGATACTGATGTGAAGAACATTGCTTCTATTCTTGGCGTGATCAAAGGCATTGCAGAGCAAACCAATCTATTGGCATTGAATGCGGCGATTGAAGCAGCGCGTGCTGGTGAGCAAGGTCGTGGTTTTGCGGTAGTTGCTGATGAGGTCCGTGCGCTTGCGAGCAAAACTCAAGACAGTACGGGTGAAATCCAATCAATGATTGAACGCTTAGAAGTTGGCGCTAAACATGCCGTTGGCGTGATGACAGAAAGCAAGGCAAGTGGAGAGAAAACCATTGTTCAAGCGGGCACTGCAGCTTCATCATTGAGCGAGATTCGTAACTCAATCGGCAAGATGAATGAGATGAATACGCAAATCGCAACAGCGGCTTCTCAGCAGTCTCAGGTGTCTGAAGAAGTGAACCAGAATGTTCAACGTATCGCGGAAAGCACAATGAAAATGGTTGAGATGGCAAACAATGCAGAGAACGCATGCATCTCACTAGCAGAACAGTGTGAAGCACTTGATAGCCTAGTTTCTCAGTTTGAAGTGTAATCTTTGAGATTGAACAGGCAAAAGTGAGTGGCTAATCGTTTCTAGTTTTAACCCTCACGCATCTGTAATAGACAATAATAAGGCCCGTACTTAATGAGTGCGGGCTTTCTTTTTGGATACGAGTATTTTTTGATAATAGTATTTGTAATACAAGGTCGGTTCGAACTTTGTAGATTGGGTCAATTGGAGCTTTGTGGGTAATGCGATATTAGCTGCAATGAAGGCCTTTGTTGTGCACGGTGCATATTAAGCTAGGTGACACTGATCTATATCTTCAATACACTGTATGGGTAACCATAGTTCAAAATAGGGTAGAGGCATGGCCAATTGGGAAGGGGTAAGTGAGTTTGTTGCAGTGGCAGAGCGCGAAAGCTTTACTGGTGCCGCACAGAAACTCGCTACGTCAGTGGCTCAAATCAGTCGTAGAGTGGCAAATCTCGAGGAACGCCTCGCAGTAAAACTACTCAATCGAACGACTCGTAAGGTTTCTCTAACAGAGGCTGGGCAACTCTATTATCAGCAATGTAAGTTGTTGGTCGAGGGTTTAGAAATTGCTGAGTTAGCCGTCACGCAGATGCAATCCACGCCAAAAGGTTTACTGAAAGTAACGGCACCTGTGACTTATGGTGAGCGTCAACTCGCCCCGATACTTCATCAGTTCTTAAAGCTCCACCCACAAGTCGAACTTGAGCTGATGTTGACCAATCAAAAGCTCGACCTTATTGATTCGGGTGTCGATGTCGCGATTCGTCTTGGTCGCTTAGAAGATTCGAGCCTTGTGGCAAAGAAGCTGTCTCAACGCCAACTCTACGTGTGCGCCAGTCCTGAATACATTGAACGTTACGGTGAACCGCATACACTCTCTGAGTTGAGCAATCATCAATGTTTAGTCGGCGGCTTTGAGCATTGGCGTTTTAAAGAAAATGGGCGACCTCGCTCAGTTCGGGTTAATGGACGCATTAAATGTAACAGTGGCTTAGCCTTACAAGACGCAGCGAAACAGAGTATTGGCTTAGTGCAGCTACCAGAATATTACGTGAGTGAAGATCTTGAGTCTGGCGAATTGGTTGAGGTGTTATCTGATTACCGAGACGATAAAGAGGGGATTTGGGCGCTTTACCCACAGAACCGTAATTTGTCTTCAAAGGTTCGCTTGTTAGTCGACTTCTTGTCTGAGCAATTAGACTAGTTCTATCTGGCAAGACATTATAGACAAGAAAATGGGCTTCAGAACAAAGATTCTGAAGCCCATTTTTATTGATGTTCTATAGCTTTTACTTGCTAAGCACTAAGCACTAAGCACTAAGCACTAAGCACTAAGCATTAAGCATTAAACCGTGAAGCGATCAACCAAGTGGTACAACTCGTTTGCTCGGCTGTTTAGGTTTTGGCTACCTGTACGGTTTTGGTTTGCTAGCGATGCCGATTGAGAACTTTGGTCTGAAATCACAACAATGCGTTGAGATATCTCTTGGCCAACAATATTCTGTTGTTCAGTCGCCGTCGCAATCAGTGAGTTCATGTCCATGATGGTATCAATCGAATCTTGAATTTTAGCAAGTGCTGCAGCTGCTGCGTTCGCTTCTTCTACCGTTTGAGCACTTCTGCTTTGGCTCGAATCCATTGCTTTCACCGCGGCATCTGAAGCGGATTTTAGCTGTTGGATCATTTTGTGAATGTCGCCCGTGCTCTCTTGTGTGCGGCTTGCAAGCTTACGAACTTCATCCGCAACTACCGCAAAACCTCGGCCTTGATCACCAGCTCGCGCGGCTTCAATCGCGGCATTTAGTGCTAATAGGTTGGTCTGTTCCGCTATATCTTGAATGACAGTCAGTGAAGATGAAATGTTCTGTACATCTCCTTCAAGGCGAGATACCACAGTGTTTGCTTCTGATACTTCACTTGCAAGGTCTGCTACGGAACCTGCAGCAGCATTGACTATTTGCTGAGCTTCTTTTGCATTGTTCTCTGCAAGTTTAGCTGAGTCAGCGGCTTGGCTTGCGTTGCTTGAGATCTCTTGCGCAGTTGTCGTCATCTCGGTCATCGCCGTTGCTACTTGTTCTGTCTCTTCACGTTGACCTGTTGCTATCTCGTCGACCTGAGCTGCGCGAGAAGACATGCTGCTCGTTTCTGATACAACTTGCTGACCCACATCGCTCACGCTACGAATGATGGTCTGTAGGCTAGCAACAAAGGCATTAAAGTTCTCACTAAGTTTGGCGAACTCAGGCGCTTTGAAGGTTTCCATTCGAGCCGTTAGGTCGGCCTCACCACTGGCAAAGGCACTGATTGAACGGTCAAATTGCTCGAGTGGTTGCATGATGGTACGGTTCACTGCAACAGCGAAAACCGCTACCACTAAGGCAATCAAGCCACAGAAAATTGCAATGGCAGTCAGTGAGCTTTGTAGTGCAGCATTCGAGCTCTCTTTCATGTCGCTGATCACGGCGTCAATATCGTCAGTATAAAACCCAGTTCCAAGCATTAAATCCCATTGTGGAATAAAGATTGAATAGCTGAGTTTTGGTAACGCAATGGATTGACCTGGCTTAGGAAAGTAGTAAGTGGTGAATTCCCCAATTTTTGAGTTCTTAATCAGGTCTTGGATTAGGTAATTGCCTTGTTTGTCTTGAAGGTCGTAGTAATTTTTACCAATGCCATCGGTACCTTGTCCGATGACGATTCTTACACCCTTAGAGCTGTAGCCAAAAATATAACCAGATTCACCATATTCTAGAGTTTTTAATGTGGGTAATGCTTCTTCAAGCGTGGCACCTTTTTCTAAGAAAGGAGATATCGAAGACTGAGCCATTTGCAGGTACGCTTTGAGTTCCTTTTCTTTCATCGCCATCATATTGCTACGCGTCGATTCTACTTGTTGTGCGGTTAGCTCAGTGCTCTTCATATACGTCACGCTCATCATCCCAATTGCCATTAGTAGCAAAGGGATAAAAGAGAGAATATAAAGGCGGTTTTTGATGGTGAGGGTCATTAGCACTTCCTATGTGATTGTCTCAGGCAATTTTCAACACATTATTAATGTGGTTTCGAAATGTAAACGGACTTGTTGTTGAATTGTTATCCTAAAACCTTTTTGTTTGATAAATATGATGGCGGTTAGGTTTTGAAGTGATAGGTGGTGCAACTAAGTACTTATCTGTAAAAAGAGCCGTTCGTTTCGATGCTTTTGAATTTGGCGCTGCTTTGGTAGAATGCGACGCTTTGTAGCACCCTGCTATGTCTATTCGTTAAGTGAGAAAGATTCATGAACAAAAGCCATGTGACTATTGGTTTAACTAACCCAAAGAGCCCGACAAACGTTGGCGCGGTTATGCGTGCGGCGGGTTGCTACCAAGTCGACGAAGTTAAATACACAGGGCAACGCTACGACAAAGCTGCAAAATTTCACACCGATACCAAGAGTGCAACGCGCACTATCCCGCTTACTGGTGTCGAGTCGTTTTTAGATAACCTTAATTCAGAAACTAAGATCGTATGTGTGGAGTTGGCTGAGGGTGCGACACCACTGCCACGTTTTAAACACCCAGAGAACGCTATCTATATCTTTGGGCCTGAAGATGGTTCTATTTCTCAAGATGTCGCTGACCGAGCTGACCATGTTGTTTATGTACCAACTGTTGGTTGCATGAATCTAGCAGCAACAGTGAATGTGCTACTTTATGATCGCCTTGCTAAGTCAGATGAAATGGACGAGAGCAACGAGCTGATCAAGAAAAGCCGCGATAATCGTAATCACCTGCAAGTGAAGCAGGGGTAGATATCGTTCTAATCGTGTCTGGTCTCTTAATATCCAATGCAGATTAAAGAAAACCCCTTATTCGTAGGAATAAGGGGTTTTTACTTGGTTGATCTCGGATCTTAGGTTTGGCTATTCAGCACATTTGGAAGCCATAATTTTTAATGGTTGCCCCGCATCATCGAATTGTAAGCTCCATACATACTGCCCAGCATTACGAATAGTGATAGCGGTATCTTGACCGTAACCACCTTTAATTAACGAGTTAAGCTGTCCTAACTTTAGGTTAAGCCCATCCGCTGTGAACTGAGGTGACCAAGCCTTGGATGCATATTGCATGCGATAACTGCCCGGTTTTTCAGTGGTGACGACTTGGTAAGTGTTGTCACCTTTATATTCAAACTCTCGTTGACCCACGTGTTTCCAACCTGAATCAGCAAAATTGCCAACCACATAAAGCGGGCTCGAAATAGGGCCTTCAGCTTTTATTGTTGGATTGTCACATTGAGCCATGAAGCCTTGTCCAACTTCATTTCCTGTCGCTAGTATCGCCGCAATTGGCCCTTTTTCACTGGGCTGTGTTATCGACAAGAAACGAGCTTCAAATGGGCTTAGAACGATAGAGTAGTGGCCATCAATAGCTGAGATCGATTGCTTGGATTCAATATCCGTCAGATCAGCTATGGAGCCGACTTTTTCTTTGGTTAGTTTTATGGTTTGTTCTTTGTTGGTAACGTTCACTGCGTAGACAACAGCATCGCCTTCATAGGCTTTGTGATCGACATAGGCGACATCATTGGCCATCAGGTTTGTACGTTTACCTTGTGATAGAGCGGGGTGCGTTTCTCTCAGTTTCATCAAGTTTGTCACGTATTGCTTTAAGTCTTTTTCGTGCGCATTGAGTTGGGCTGTGACACCTTCTACTTTACCGCTAGTACGGGCTACGTGATCATCACACAGACCATTAATAGCACAGTCATCAGTCCATACTTTGTCTGCAAAACCTTCTAGTTGATCGCCTATTTCGTCCCCATAGTAGGTCGTAATTGGGCCGGTATAAGCTGCTTGGAATGAAAATGCCGCTTTATAGCGCTGCCAATACTCTTTGTCTTGTGGAGAAGCGATATCACCGCGCTGTAATAAGTCACCAAAGCGCACAAGGTCATGGTTACCGATCATTAAATTTGGCTTTGCGTGGTCTGGGTATAACGAATGTAAAGACATGCCTTCTGCAAGCCACTCTCCACCTTTGTTCCCCACGCCAGCTTCGTTTACAGCAAAGGTTTCCGTCAGGCGGTAGCGCATCGGGAAATCAAACGCAGAACATAAGGCTGGTGCTTCATTTGAACCGTAGCCGGTTTCAATAATGCGGTTCTCGCCTGCCCAAATTTCCGCGACCATATAACCCAGAGGGTTCACGGTTTTACCTTCGCTGTTTACGTATTCGACTTGAGAAGATGCGGTGTCTACCGTTTCTCTGATTTGACTCCAAGCTTCTTTTGGCACTTGATAAGCTTGATCTAAGCGCCAACCATCAATTTTGAGCTCTTTGATCCAATACTCGGCAACTTCTTGATAGAAGGCTAGGCTCTTAGGGTATGAGACTGGATTATCCTCTCCTTGGGGCAGCTTACCTGTTGGTGACGGCACTACGTTTTTTTTGTGGTGGCCAAATACGCCATCAAAGAAGACATAAAGCCCTCGAGCATGCGCTTCTTCAACTAAGGTTTTAGCTTCTTCCATCGTGCCGAATCTCGGATCGATATTGAAATAATCGGTGGCAAAATAACCGGTTGCATCCAGTCTATCGGCCCAATGGTCTTGGTTTTCGATAGGCTCTGAATTAAAGATTGGGGTTAGCCAAATGCCGTTCATGCCAAGAGATTCAATGTAATCAAGTGAGTCGATAATACCTTGGATGTCTCCGTTATGGTGACTGGTTCCGTAGCCTGTCCCATGACCAATTGAGTCATCACCACTGACAAAGCTTTCAACCATCACTTGATAGATCCTCAAGTCATTCACGTCGGTATTCGTTTGGCATTGGTATGCTGTCGGTTCTTGAACTGATTCAGGTGCAGATTGACAACCTGCAAGTAGGATGGCGGTAACGGCCAACGCGGTATTGGATAGAGAAAGTTTCACGTAAAGGTCCTTATTATTATGATTTAACCTATTATTCACCATCCTGATATTCTATAAATCCTCCGTTAAATAGTGGCAATAGGAGTAGACGGTAGGCTGAGAGACTGAGGTCACAATATGTGGCTAATTTCTTATACATATTATGATGAAGTGCTGATTTTTGAGTCGGAACGAGATTTGTACAGGAAGATATTTTTATGCGGTATGTAACCAGCCTTGTAGAGATTAAGTCATTCTCTGTTTCTAATGTTATCTATCCCGTAAGCAATCGGATATTATCTTGGGTTCATCATTAGATAATTGAAGGGTTAGATAACACCATGGAAGACAAGCAATTACTTGCCGCGCTGCAGCAACACCCTGTCCTCGATCTCTATCAGTTATTCCAAGAAGTTGGTCAAAACCGCTCTCTGTATGCATTACTAGAGAGGTTATCTTCCCTTAAAGAACACCACCAACTGAGCACTCGTCTTAGCCCTTTTAAGCCTCACATCGAAGGGTTGCTGGCTCAATTTGATAGCACTACACCGGACAGTGATATTCTCAAAGCGGTTGCTCTTCAGTCTGAGATTCAGCAACGAGGCCACAGTATGAGTCGTTACATCATGACATCGGACAATCACCGCCATTTTTCCCCAAATGCAGACCTAGTGATGTTTGGTGATTCGATCACCGAATGGGCACCTTGGGCGGATATCTTTCGCGATGTTTCGATGGTCAACCGTGGCTTAGCGGGTGACACCACAACTGGCATGTTGCGCCGTATTGATACCACGTTGAATGTGAAGCCAAAGCTGGTGTGCTTTATGGCAGGGATAAACGATTTGGCTCAGGGTAATGATGTCGAACATATCTACCGGAACTACATTGATATGCTTGAAGTGTGGCAAGAAAACGATATTCGTATATTGGTGCAATCAACGCTTTATGTTGGCTCTAAACTGCAAGGTTTGAACCCATCGGTGGAGCTGCTTAATAGCAAAATAAGCGAGTACTGTTCCCAGCAAGACATTGCGTTCTTAGATGTGAATTCAGTATTGTCACCTAATAAGCTTTTATCGAATGAATACTCATGTGATGATCTGCATCTGAATGCGAAGGCTTACCAAGCTTGGGCTGAGGTTCTTCAACCTACGATAGCTGAGTTACTAAAATAAACTCACGCAAATAGCCAAATAGCCAAATAGCGAAATAGCCAAGTAGATAAATAGACAGACAGCTAATTAAACAGCTAGACCGAAAAACAGCTTAGCTAATACAAGAAAAGCCAACCCCTAGATTTGTTTCGCGAACCATAAGGACATCAATGTGAACCTAAGACAGTTGGAAGTCTTTTACGCCATTATGCAAACCGGAACCGTATCTGGGGCTGCGCGTAATCTGCATGTGTCACAACCTAATGTGACTCGTATTCTGGCACACACAGAGCAACAACTTGGTTTTGGATTGTTTGAGCGTGTCAAAGGTCGGTTGGTGCCAACGGTTGAAGCGAGAACCTTGCTGCCAGAAGCGGAAAAGGTGTATCAGCAGTTAGGTCAATTTCGTTCTTTGACGAATAAGGTTAAGCAAGGACATCAGCACCTACGTATTGGTGCACCACCGATACTGGCGACCAAATTGCTGACTCCGGTCATAGCCCAAATGTCTCGCGAACAAGAGCTCTCTTTTGAGTTGCTGACTACAAACCGTGATGAACTGTGTGCTGGGCTGTTAAAGCATGAGCTTGATATTGCTATCGCATTTGGGGACGAAACACCGCCTGCCATATTAAGTGAAACGCTCTTAACTGAATCCCTCAAGGTTCTGGTTCCATCCCACACTGTTGAACAGTTACCGACGGAATTAACCCTTGATGACCTGATCAATTATCCCTTACCAATCATCGGGCTTGATAGCCGCGATCCATTAGGCCTCCTGTTACATCAAAGCCTTATTGCGCGAGATGAGCATTATCACCATCCGATATCTGTGCGTGGATATAGCGCGGCGGCGGAACTGGTGAAGCATCAAGCGGGGTTTGCGATTGTGGATCCGTGGACGGCAGAGCAGTATCAAAATGACGACTCGGTTTGTGTGCTTTCACTGCAGCCGGATATCCAATTTTCGGTCTCGATGCTTTGCGCAGAGCACACCCCTCAGTCGATTTCCGTTAAGCAATTTATCGCTTCATTGAAGAGCCATACTCAGCCTATAACTTAAGGTTATAGGCTCGCCATAAATTGGTATTCGGCAGTTTCTAAGTTCTTAATTAAAGTAAACCCATACAAGGATTTATTAATTAGGAATACTCATGTCTATCGCTCAACCTTACCTTCTTTTTCTTGGGGATGTTACCGACCCACTTGCCGCAAAAACAGCCCGTGGTATTCACCAATGGCGACCAGAAATCTGCCTAGGTCAGCTTCGCTTAACAGGCGGTACGGTCTCTCTTGGCTTAACGGACATGACCTTGCAAGAGGCGCAAGCACAGGGCGCGAAAACGCTAGTGATTGGCACAGCAAACCCTGGTGGTGTTATTCCTGACTCTTGGCTGCCAACCATAATGGAAGCTGCAGAAATGGGATTTGAGATTGCATCTGGCATGCACCAACGACTGAGTGAATTTTCACCGCTTGCTGACATGCAGCAACATGGATTGACTAAGCTTCATGATGTACGCCATTTTGATGGTGATCTAAACGTTGGTAACGGTAAGCCTCGTCAGGGTAAGCGCCTTCTTACGGTCGGAACCGATTGCTCAGTAGGAAAAATGTTCTCGGCGTTGGCCATTGAAAAATCGCTTAAACAAGCGGGAACGTCAGCTCAGTTTAAAGCGACAGGGCAGACGGGTATCTTGATTGAAGGTAGCGGGATTTCGATTGATGCTGTGGTCGCGGATTTCATTTCCGGCGCGGTTGAAGCGATTAGCCCCGATTTTACCGACCACGAATGGGACATCATTGAAGGCCAAGGTTCGTTATTTAACCCTTCGTTTGCAGGCGTGAGTTTGGGTCTTTTACATGGCGCACAAGCTGATGCTCTGGTGCTGTGTCATGAAGTTGGGCGACCACATATTCGCAACCTTCCTCATGCGCAATTGCCAACGATTGAACAGACGATCGAAGCTAACTTGCAAGCCGCGCGATTGACCAATCCAGACGTGAAATTGGTTGGCATTTGTTTGAACACGTCGGCGATTAGCACTGAAGACGCTGAGACATTATGCCAAGAATGGACCACACTTTATCAAGTACCCGTGACGGACCCGGTTCGTTTTGGTGTACAACACATTACTGATCATTTGCGACATTCACTTTAACGACTTCATCATTTCTACGTTTCCATTTGTTAAAGCGAACATCAACCGAGTGAAATTATGAAGATTACAGCAGAACCCATTACTATCGCGATGCAAACGCCTTTTCGCATCTCTCGTGGCAGCCGAACTGAGTGTCACGTTGTTCGTGTTTACATTGAACATGGTGGCATACAAGCTCAAGGCGAATGTACGCCTTACCCACGATACGGCGAGTCATCGGAGTCTGTGTTAGCGCAAATCCAACAAGCGTCTAGCGCACTTGAAGCTATATTTGCACGAGGCGTTACCGATCCGGCAGAGCTAAGAGATCATCTTCAGTCTTTATTGACCGGAGGGGCAGCGCGAAATGCGGTCGATTGTGCGCTTTGGGATTTTGAAGCGCAGCAGAACGGCCAGATGTTTCCAAATAGCTTGTTTGAGCTACCCAATCAAATCGTTACTGCAATGACAGTCTCCATTGGCACACCAGAAGCGATGGCGACCCAAGCACGAGATTATGTGGCGAATGGTGCGAAACTTCTAAAAGTGAAGCTTGATGGCGAGCAGGTAGTAGAGCGTGTTCGTGCAGTGCGAGAAGCGGCACCCGATGTTCAGATTGTACTGGATGCTAATGAAGCGTGGACAGGGTTGAATCTCGAAGAGTTGTTCAATCAACTTACTGAGTTTGATATCGCGATGATCGAGCAACCTTTGCCGCAACAACATGATGCGTCACTGGCACATATCAATCACCCGATCCCACTGTGTGCTGATGAAAGCTGTCATACCACTTCGCAACTTTCATCTTTGTTAGGCAAGTATGAAATGGTCAACATCAAGCTCGATAAAACCGGTGGTTTGACTGAAGCATTAGTTCTTGCTGAAGAAGCTCAAAGGCTCGGCTTTACTCTGATGTCGGGTTGTATGCTAGGCACCTCATTGGCGATGCGAGCGGCGCTGCCTATTGCGGTTCAATCTGAAATCGTCGACCTTGATGGTCCTGTATTACTTGGCCAAGACGTTTCGCCAGCACTGACTTATCAAGATGGGATGATCATTCTTTAAGGTGGCTTAGCGTTCAGTATTGATGATGCAGGTTATAGGTAGGCACGCGAACTTTTGGACAGAACTTTGTCAGTGACTTTTCTAATTTAGCTATCCTTGAATAACTTTTTGTATCCCAAAAAGCAGAATGCCACCGTTGCTACAGGTGGCGATTTTGATAGGAACTGGACAGTTCCATGCGTTGCGCAACAGGCTTCTTTAAATCGTAAACTGCATATTAATTAAGCAAGCACGTCATAATTAATGATTACGTTTGTCTGGTTAGGCTATGAACATAATGTAGCTGAGTCACACCAATACTCAGAGTAGCTAGCATCTTCCCAGCATTCGATTCTAACTGTCCCGAATTCTTTGCCTGTATGTAGCTCTTCTGAAATTACAAAATGTTCAGATAGTAGTATCTGGCTAATTGCCTCACTAAGATCATCAAAACCAGACAGTGTTACGGTTATATGCCCAGATAAGGTCTTAATCTCTATATAGACCTCTAAGATCCCCTGGTCTTGAGACCTGCTCACATTCAAGTTACTCACAAACTCAGGCCTTGCGCACTCAACAATAGTTTTAAATTCGCTCATTGCTCGTTTGTTTCACCATATTTATGCCTGTAGCTCTGAACCCAAGCTCGGTATATAGCTTATATGCCCGCTTATTGTCAGAAGCAACGAGTAATTCTAATTGCTTTACACCTTGAAGCGTCGGTGTTTGTTCAAGCAATCCAAAAACATGTTTTCCATATCCTTTCCCACGATAAATAGGAAATATTTGAATATCATAGATAAACGCTGAGGTGTCTCCCGACTTGTACCCATACCAGAGATAACCTACAACCTCTGTTTTTCTTGCACGTATTGCCTCAATGCACAAAAGATAGTTTTCTCTTGTCTCTAAACCAAATGGTAGACAATCATCCAACTCATTGTTTGCTAGCTTGATGCCTTCATCAACCGTTACCTGATGTGCTTCAGATAACTCTCTACCTCTGAATTCGTTAGAGTACTCTCGATACCCTGTAAACTCTTCAGGTGTCATTTTTCTTATTGAAATCAAAGAATCACCTTGTTTAATCTTAACTCCGATACATCGTTAATTTTGATAGGCAGAAAGGAACTCATGTACTTGTTCTCTTTGCGTAAACCGAAACTTCTCACCTGAAAACGATTCAAAAATTTGATGGTGGAAGCACCATGAACTTTTAGACTCCCGTGTTGAATATTCAGCAGCCCATGTGAGCAATTCTTGGAAGTTCTTCTCAGCTAATCTGCTATCCAACTGTTTTGAGCTTTCAGAGCCTCGTGATAACAGAGAGCTTTTGCAGATAGACCAATCCATATCCAAAAATATTAAGGTATCAGCCGAACCAACAAGCTTCTCAGCCAAAGTCCCAAATACACCCTCGATTACCCACTTAGGTTGTATATTAAGCTTATGCATTTCCTCATCGACTGCTTTCTGAGGACGTTTTTGGTTGTAACCTCCAGACTCCCAAACTATCGAGTCAAGGCTGATCTCTTTCACCCTTAATCGTTTCGCTAACCTTGAAGATAGCCATGTTTTTCCTGATCCAGAGTTACCAATAATAAGAACCTTTTCCATTTACTCTTCACCACGCTTAACGTTGATAATTGATTGTTTTATATAGCATTTATTATGTGGTGACATTCTATGGCTATCGCATCTTGGTGGCAAGCTTTACATAGGTAGGGAATTTGATACTGATTTCTTAACCAATTAATGAATACTCATGCACCAATGCCAAATATGATTTACCAAGAAAAATGAAAGGAAATGGGAGTTTTTGAGCACCGCTTTTTAGCTGCCAGCCATAAGGAAAAGTACTGCGATTTCAGTGCCACGATCCGCCACTGAGTAATTGCGTTAAGAAGAAAAGGGGCAGAGACGAGTTACAGCATTTGCTAAGTTAGCGAAGCTCGGATTATCTCAGGTAGGCCAAATTCGCTTGACTCACTGTCTCGTTCTTGATGGTGCTACTCAGGCTTTTCTGTTCCAAGTACTTTGGTTACCTGAAACAGTCCAACGGGCGTATTTCCTGATATTACATAAGGTTGTATAATGAAAAACCATTTGCATACAGAGTACACCCATGCCCCCAAAGAATCCCACAAACATAGTTCGAAAAGATTTCAGACTAAATAGGCTTGTAATCGCTAAATTGAAAGGCCTTAACGCTTGTGAGATCAATTTCACTCCCCATAGAGTGACAGCCATTATGGGGGTAAACGGTTCGGGAAAAAGCAGCATTCTTCATGCGCTGGCTTGTTGCTTCAAACCAATAGGGGCGTCATCTAAACCAGATAACAGATTCAAAGATTTCTTTACTCCACACACGCATTCAACATGGACAGATACCCAATTTTCTCTAAGTCATTCGTACACCCAAGTTGATACTAAAAAGCGAACATCTAAACCTGTCAACTCAACCGTTGATTATGGGAAAAACAACCGATGGAGACCTATTTATGCTCGACGTCCTGAAAGACCAAGCCAATACATAGGGTTACAGAACCTACCTACTCTTGCAGATAATAGAGGTGCTAGCAGGTTTGCAAAATATGAAACCCAAGAGTTAGACCATCCTAAAAAACAAGTCATCATTGATAAAATGTCATACGTGCTGGGCCGTAAGTATGACTCTCTTGTACTGTGCAAAAGCCGAACAAAAACGTTTTGGGGCTTAGGTCAAAATGGAACAATATACAGCGAGCATACTATGGGTGCTGGTGAGAAAAGAGTTGTAGAGATACTACGGCAAGTTTTTTCACCCGAACTCAAAAACGGTGTCGTGCTAATTGATGAGCTAGAGGCTTTGCTGCATTCCAGCGCTTTTTCAAAGTTAGTAGATGTTTTGATTTCTGCTGCTGAAAGTTTGAACTTGGAGATTGTATTCACAACTCACAGAGAAACAGTAACGGACTTTAGAGATCGTATAAACATTTGTGGTATTTGGAATACGGGTGCTAACGTAATGACATTACCTAACCTTGATCCACGAATCTTTAACCAACTCACAGGGTTAAATCAAAAGTTACTCAAAATCTACGTGGAAGATGATCTTGCTCAACTGACGCTAGATCTACTGCTAGAAGAAAAACAATGGCAAGACTACGTCTCTGTTTCATATTTTGGTGCTGGAGATAATGCTTATGTTGTATTAGCTGGATTATTATTATCTGAGCAACCTATCGATGATGTCTTGTGTGTACTCGATGGAGACATTGACAAAGCTGATGATGAGCGATTACGCAAATTAGGGAAATACTTATCTGGTCAAGATGAGCAAGCTGTAGGCTTCCGAAACGAAGCCCTTAGACAGGTACGACAATTTGTTTTGGAATATGATCCGCCTGAAAATACTAAAGCGGCTCCAGAATACAACCACAAGATGTGGTTAGAAGAGGTTGAAGAAGACGATAGAAATCGATCTCTTTTAGCTGCATCAAGGCAGATTGCCCATTTGCCTGATTGGCATAGATATTATGCTGAACTAAAGAAATACTGCACAAAAAGAGACATCCAAGCGAGTGTTCTTGAGTCTATTCAACATAGTAACCCTGAAAAATGGAGAGCATATGTTGGCGAAGTAAGCTCTTGGATAGAGAGAAAACTAGAAGAAAAAGGGATTCTTGCCAATGAAAATGAACAAGCCGATGAGGAACTCGAAGTATAGATATGAATAGGTTTTCTGGGAACCTATCCATGTTTGTCAGAACTAAACAACAAACCACCCAATGATACATCAAGAAAACTAGGTCATATCACAAACTTCAAAAATGTTGAGAGTAACGACTCTAAATTGATGTATGGAATCCACTCCCTCTCTGCCAGTCTACACTTAGCAGAGTGCCATT
>NZ_JBGOOI010000073.1:0-21785 GCF_041439605.1 Vibrio sp. 1F169
CCCTCAACAAAGAGTAAAACGCTTTTAGCCGAACCCTTCGGGCAGCGTTTGCTGGCCATTTCTACTACGTTATCGACTTCTCATGGAGGCTAGCTACACATCAAATCCTCTGCCTTGTATAAATACCCAGCAACTCGCTGCAAAAATCAGCTCGAAAGGTCAACACGCCCTAGTTATTATGGTTAAAATGAACCCGCCGCTTAGTCACTCTTAGTTACCTAACAAGAATAGCTTTGGGTTCATTTAGCTTCAGTTCAAAAACTGTCGACTATTTCGCTTGGCTATTTAAATAAGCTCTATGTGAAATATCTGTCCATGAGCGTACTTGCTCTAGGTAGCTTGCTTGTGAAGCTTGAATCTCTTTTGCCAATGCATCTTTCTCAGCGTGCTTAGCAAGTAGGCGATCGTTCGCTTCTTTCAGTGCAGACATAACCTCTGGTGGGAAATCTTTAACTTGTACGTCTGGGTATTCTGTTTTCATTGAAACCCAGTTCTTTCCACTTTCGTGCGTTGCTTGTGTATACATGTCGTAAGCCGCTGTACGCATTGCAACACGCAAGATTTCTTGTAAGTCTTCAGGCAGCTTGTTCCAAGTACGTTTGTTTACTAGGAATTGAAGCTCTGAACCCGGCTCATGCCAACCTGTGTAGTAGTAAGGCGCGATCTTGTGGAAACCCATTCGTAAATCAAGAGATGGACCCACCCACTCTAGTGCATCGATCGTGCGACGCTCTAAAGACGTGTAAAGCTCACCTGGGGCAATATTGGTAGGTTTAGCACCTAGCTCCGCAAGGATCTCACCAGCAAAGCCTGGGATTCGCATTTTCAGACCTTTTAGATCTTCAACGCTGTTGATCTCTTTTTGAAACCAACCACCCATCTGAATATCCGTGTTACCACCTGGGAACGACATTAGGTTGTGTGGAGAGTAAACCTGCTCCATCAACTCCATACCGCCACCGTGATAGAACCACGCATATTGTTCAGCTGGCGTCATACCGAAAGGCATAGAAGTGAAGTAAAGAGTGTTTGGAACTTTACCTTTCCAGTAGTAAGAGCCTGAGTGACCCATGTCGTATTGACCAGACTTAACCATGTCAAAAACGCCAAGCGGTGCTTTGTGTTTGTTTGCTGAATCGATTCTGATTTGCAGTCGACCATTCGACATCTTCTCAGCCATCGCAGCCATGTTTTTGGTTGCATCACCGAAAACAGGGAAGTTTGGTCCCCATGTTTCAGCGAGTTTCAAGCGATAAACCTTATCAGCAGCTGTGGCGCCAGTTGCGACCAAAGCTAAACAAGCCGCTGCAGTAACCGCAACGTTTTTAAAAACTCGTGTGAGGGAGTTAGAAATGAGACTCATGTTCACGTCCTTTTGTTGGATTAACACTCTTTCTGTGAGTATTTTTTATGGTTCAACATAAGAGTGCACCTTGATGAGGCAACTAGATATCAGGGAGAGCACGCACGACAGACCCACACAAACTGCGTATTAGACCAAAGGATTACGTAGAACTACGTAGGAGATAATTTAGCGATGTCGATTTTAAAGGCTCTGGGAGATTCGTTAGGGTAATTAGTATTGATAAATACCTAAGTAGTTATAGTGAAACTGCATTAACAATTGATTTCCATTTCGTGAGGAAGCTCTATTCTCGCCACACATCGAATACGCACTTAAATGCATTCAACCCATGAGAATCAAAGTTTCAGAGAATCAGACGCCCTACTTTGGTGCTTACTGATTCGAAACATGGGACACGCGAAAGACAGGTGAATAACGGAAGGGGCCAGCCGATTGGAAGTAAGGCTTCTGGGGCTAGGTTCGAATGCTAGGTTTGAATATGAGTATGGGTTTAGGGGGTTGGATTTAGAGATTGAGATTAACATGATCCGTCAGATACAAAAAAGCCTCGATAATCGAGGCTTAAAAACTTTAACGAAGCGAATGTAATCCCGCGGGATTACATAGCTTTGTAGATAACCTTGTTACCTGCAAGTTGCTCTTTCGCTACTAGGTTTTCTTCAAGAAGTTTTTTCAATGCGCCTGTTGCCCATGAAGCTGCTTTCGCGTCTTCTTGACCAGCTGCTAGGCCGATACCTTTAGGGTTAATGCCTTCAGCATTGCTAACAACGATGTCTAGAACTTGTTGTTGCTTAGGAGTCAGTGCTACTGCAACTTCTTTAGTTGCTGCTACTGCAACTTCTTTAGTTGCTGCTACTGCTTTCTCTACCGCTGGTTTTGCTGCTACAGTTTTTTCTGCTACAACTTTCTCTGCGACAGGCTTCGCTTTTTTCGGCGTTGCCACTGCTTTAACTACAGCCGCTTTAGTGCGTTTCTGCAGTTTAGCCTGCACCTTACGCTTATGAGCAAGTCTCATTGAATATTTCTCCAGTTCACTGCTCTTTTCGCAGTGGTGAAAATTTGAAGCGCGATTTATACCAAAAAACCGGAGCTATTTGTAGAGTGAAGCGTCGAAAGTCGACGAAAAATACCGATATTGTCTACTAGCGTCTATTATTTAATCATCGACTTATCAATTCAGGGTCATATACACTGGTTATCCATCCAGACAAAAATATGAAAATTTGGTGTTGCCTATGGACACTCGTCACCTTACAAATTTCTCTTTGCCTTCATTCAAACGTTCGTATCGTATTCTCGCCATCATTTTAGGCTTCGTTTGCTTGATCGTTGCGCTCTACAGTGACAACCCAAAGTTACTGATCGTGGGTGCTTTTTGCATTATTGCCCTACTAGGAGTTGGCTATTATTTAATGTTGCGCAGCAGAGTGATGTTCACCCTCACACCGACTCATTTTCAGCAGCATTTTTATAAAGGCGGGTGGGTTTTAAAATGGAATAACATCCAAAAGATTGGGCTTTGTACCTATGAGCAAGATGGATGGCACCAACCTCTTCCTTGGATTGGTATCAAGGTTAAAGATTACTCGCCCTACCTCGATTCAATTTGCCCTAAAATCACTTGTGAATTACTGCTCAGCCAACGAGCACTTTTGTACTTGGGAGCGAAGCAAGCGGGTAAAGAATCGAACTTTGAAGATATGGTTTTAGACTCATCGCATTACCATGCGCGCTGCACTGAGAGCGGTTGTGTGGAACTGAACAGATATAAAGAGTCACAAAATACTGACGAGGTTATCTTCAACGATAGCCAAACACAGACTAGCCCAGATTCATCCCATGAATCGAAATCCCATAAATCGAATGCGCAAAACGCAGTGATTAAAGACTATTCAGGATTGCAGGCGATGCTTGCCAACAGAATGAAATATCAGAGGGGTTTCCACGGCTACGATATTTTCATATCAACTCAAGATTTGAATATGAGTGGAGAAGAGTTTATTGGACTTGCTCGACGCTACTTGGCGGCTGCCGGGCGTCTTTCTGATTAAAATTAAACAGGTTTAAAAATAAACTCGCACGCAATAAAAAAGCTTAGCTTTCATAGGAAAAGCTAAGCTTCATTTTCAATCGTTCTTCTATTAAATCAAAGACCTAGTACAGAGGCATTTCATCTGCTACGAATGGGTTTGATGCGCGCTCACGGCCAAATGTTGACTCAGGACCATGACCCGGTACGAATGTTACATCACTGCCTAGCGGCCAAAGCTTAGTCTTGATTGAAGCAATTAGCGTGTTGAAATCACCTTGAGGGAAATCCGTACGACCAATAGCACCGTTAAATAAAACATCACCAACAAACGCCATGCGCGCTTGCTCGCTGAACAGTACAACGTGACCAGGCGTATGACCCGGAGTATGAATCACATCAATCACTTGGTTACCAAAAGTAACTTTGTCGCCCTCTTCCAACCATGTGTTTGGTTCAAAGGCTTTGCACAGTGGGAAACCAAACATCTGGCTTTGATTCTCTAGACCTTGAAGCCAAAAGTTATCGGCTTTATGCGGGCCAACAATGTTCACGTTCAAGATCTCAGCAAGCGGTACTGTTCCGCCCACATGGTCTAGGTGACCGTGAGTCAATACCAAATTCACCACTTTAACACCTAACTCTTCGATGATAGCAGCCAGTTGCTGAACATCACCGCCCGGATCGACAACAATGCCTTCCATTGTCTCATCACACCACACAATTGAGCAGTTTTGAGAGAACGAGGTAACAGGGACAACTTGATACTTAAGAGACATATACAAACCTTAGAGGGCAAACTGAAATTTGGGCAAACTATGACATTGGATGTCTACTTTGACAAGTCCCTACCGTTTCGCTCGCAATCTAAGCCTAGCGCTACCAGCTGCGAACTGGGCCAGTATCGATATGGATAAAGTTGCTACGTGCATAATAACCGACACCACCCGCATTCAGGCTTTTAGCTACGTCTCTTAATTCTTTTAGGTTGACGCCATCAATACGGAAATCAATCGCTTTACCCAACATGTGGTAGCTCTTCTTAGCTACGCCACTCGACTTAGAGCGCAATGCTTCATTGGTCGCAGGAGAACGGTAACCAGAGATAATTTGAACTTCTTTTTGAATACCTAAGACATTTTGAATCTGAGTGATCTGATCAAACAGGTTCTTATCCATTGGGTGAATTTCATTACGGCGGAAATCGCGACATAATTTGCTGAGGCGTGCCATCTCGTCACCAACATAGTTAGTGCCATCGAAATAACAGGTCTCTAATCGTTCACCAGTGTGAAGATTGTTCATGCTAATCGTTCTTGGTTGATCAGGGTATGAAGCAAAAGCGATAGAAGGAGTAATTGAGGCGACAACAGCGGTACCACCAGCGTAAGTCAGAAACTGACGGCGTGAAAATAAACTTTGAGACATACAGCAAAAAAACCAATTATATCGAACGAAAAATGCACGATACATAATGGTAATTGCTGCGTCAACGTACAAAAACCGCCCAAAAGGTTAGTATTTGTAACCTTTGCACGGTTAGTTATTGATCCACATTATAATTTTATCAATAGAAGCTTGGTTGTCATTTTTTGGTCAAGATCACCCTTATTGGCTTCACTGATAATTAACCACCCTCTTTATCATATTGATAGATGTCACCACGATACTGTATGCCCCCTTCTTCAAACAATACGGTTTGATAAATGATATGTACGGGGATTCGCTTCTTGAGGCGAACCTTAGTATTAGGAGCAAGGTCGTTACTTTGGTTAGGGACTTTCCTTACCTTGGTGGCAAACAACAATTCAGCCAATTCCTCTGCATGTTCGACACGTATACAACCTGAACTATAAGCTCGGAAGTCATCATTAAACAGGCCTTTACTTGGTGTATCGTGCAGGTAGATGGCTCGCTTGTTGGGTGTGTTGAACTTGTACAAACCTAGTGCATTACGTGAGCCCGCCTGTTGACGCATTCGATACGGGAACGAATTGAAATTGATGGTCTGCCAATCGATATCTGTGGTGTCGACGGTTTCCATGGTGCGCCAACCATCAATAACCTGGAAGTTGTGTGTTTCTAGGTAGCTTTCGTCCGCTTTTACTTTAGGCAAGATGTCTTTCACCATGATTTTCCATGGTACGTTCCAAGTCGGGTTTAGGATGACCGAATCGAGATTTATCTCTAAAAGTGGTGTTTTTCGCGACTTTCTGCCCACCACGACTTTGGACTCAAAGACCTCTTCGCCGCCTTCCCAATACTTCATATCAAAACTAGGGACATTGACGACGATGAGAGAGTCTCTGTCTCTAGGCCACAAACGAACACGTTCGGCATTCAGAGCCAATGAAGTCAATCGATCATCAAAGCTCATGTTGATCCATTTGATCGTATCTGGCCCGACGATCCCATCGTCTGTAAGGCCGTGCATGCGCTGAAAAGATTTAATCGCCGTTTGCAGATCTCGATCGAACTCGGGAAAATCGACCGCGATCATCGAGGTATCAACACCAACCAAAGCAATGCGCTCAACAAGAACCGTTTTGTCTGAAAGCTGATCACCTAATCGCTTTAAACCTTTCTGTCTATATCGTTCGATATTGAGTTCAGAGGCGGTTTCTAACACCGAATAGGTTGCTTTAAATTGGTCAAAATCCCCAACAGGCGGCGCGTAAGACAACACCATTTCCAATAAGTAATCATTGGCGACGCTGCTTTTCAATCTCATCAGAATATGCGGAGAAGGCGCGGGTAATTTGGAATGCAGCTTGCCCGAGAAGTACCACTCTTTACCGGCAAGTGGCGCATTTTCAACGTAGCTTAGGTAATAGATAAAAGTATCGGTGAGTAATATGTCCAACTCTTGCCATTGAGCATGGGATTGATAGTGACGAATTTGCTTGAGTTGTAGATCGAAGAGTGGTGCCATTTGAGCTTGTTCGAGAAGCGACAATTGAAATTCAAACGCCTTAACAAGTTCAGGAGAATCCCAAAGAATAGGCAGAGATGAGTCTTGATAGATACTCTGGGTAAGCTCTGGATAAATCAGCATAAAAGAGAGCTCTGAATCAGCCGGAATAAATCGGCTCTCGTCAGAACTCGTATAGCTCCATGCGTGCACAGAAACTAGAACTAATAATCCACAGAAGTATTTTGCGAACATGCTTAACTCCATCACCAACCATCTCATAAGTATGGCAAAGAAATCGGAGTAAGCATGTTATTTTTAAGAGGCTTTATAAATCAGATTGAACTCCAATGGTTGTCCCACTGGACCGATGATTGCTGAGTTGATTTCTCATAAGGCTTGCTCTGGCTTACCACACTTCCCGCCCCAGAGCTTAATCGAAACTCACCATCAAGCAGCACAGCACCAGAAGCGTCAGATAATGCAGACAGTTCTGCTAATTCTTTGGTTTCTTTAGACCAAATACCGTAGCAGTTGCCTCTTGGCGAAGTCGCAATAATCCAATCGTCTGACGCCGCAATACTGGCGATATAGTGATTGAACCTTGCCCATTGCTCTGGCTCTGCGTTAAGTGATTCAAACTGGCCTCCTTTAGTATGCATCGCCAATAGCGAAGGATACTCATCTGGTTCACCACGATATTGCTGGCCACAAAGCACGGTTTCAGCACCATCATGGGCTAAGTGTCGAATGCTCAGCTTCTTATCCAACAATTCAACCTGATCAAGTAACACACCTTCAGGAGAAACATAACTCAAGCTCGGCTGCATCGAATCGAGGTTTTTCGGTGTTCTACCATCAGTATGAACGCCACCAACGCCGATCGCGAGATTACCATCCGGCATGATGATCACTTCATGAGGCCCAATACCAAAACCGCTGAACTCTTCGACCTTACGATAGCCTTGCGCGACATCGTAAACGCCAATCACACCTTGGCTGCTGTCCGTTTTCCCTTCAGTGGCATACAGTAACTTGCCATCTAATGAGTAAACGCCATGACCATAGAAGTGACGGTTGTTACCTTTCACGACCATTTTGATCTGCTGACCGTTTTTATAGTCAAACACCATAAAATAGTCACCAGGACGACGAGCAAACACCACCGCATGTGATGAAGTTGGGCAAATCGCGACGCCATGACCACGATCTGGGATCGGCAGTTGACTCAATGGCATTCCATATTCGTCAGCCACAACCGCTGAATATTGACCTCGCCCATTCAGCGCACAACCGATTAATTGAGGCTCACTAGATGAGCTCACAGCACCAGAGCGACTAGCGCAGCCAAACGGAAGCAATGGAACAGCTGCACAACCCAGTGCAGCTTTGAGTAGCGTTCTTCGCGTAGTATCAGTCACCATCGGTAGCATTAAATCCTATTACCACGCCAAGCTCTATCGCCACTTCTTCATGAATGAGGTACTTCAAACGTTCTAGTTTGTTGTATTGAGTCAGCACATCTCTATAGCCCTCTTTGCTCTGCAATAACTCAAACAAGCTTGAGTCTGTAGGCCAAGTATCTAGCGTCAATGTGAACTGGTCAGCAACGCGATCAGCTAGGTCGTTTAAGCCCTTCTCTCTCAACAAGCCGTCTAGACCATTGCCATCGGCAAGGTACAAATTCTGAAGTGCTGCTACATTCGCTTTTAGTTGAGTCATCGAGGTTTGTGCACGCCATGATTCTGAGAAGTAAGGACGCGGATGACCAATTTTCGCCATCGGGCGACTCAGCTTTTTCATGCTGTAATCAAGTTGGTTGGTCAATAAAGCGATGTATTCAGACTCCCAGCGAGTCTCGTCTAGCGCTAGCCAAGGGTTAACCTGCCATGCCTGTGCAATCGAAGATGACTTAATCGCTAAGTTTTCAGTAATCGCTTGTGATGATTGGCAACCTAGCGCTTTGTCTTCAAGCAGTGGCGATTGCTCGTCATAAAGCGACCATTCCAACGCACCTAGCCCTTGAACGGTCACACTCTGCTGCGCGATTTCGTCTTGAGTCCAAGCTTTGTTCTGCTGAGTTAGCTGACGCATCTTAAGACCCGTTGTGTTCTTTTTGTCTGGCCAGAATTGAACATTCCAGCTCTCTTCAAGCGCTGCTGTTGGGCCTCTTTCTTGGCCTTGTAGTGCCATCCAGCTGTTCATGGTGAGCTGCCACTGATTTTTCAACGCATCTAGTTCTACATTGTTGGTTTGGCAATAACCCTGCATCAAGACTTCTAGCTCGTTGGCTTGCTTGGCGAATAGGACTGCAGAATCAAACTCTTGTTGATAGACACTGCGACTGATGTGATCGGTCGTATCTGCTTGATAAGAAACACCATTAACCTCAGATGAAGCAGCTTGCTCACCCGATGATTGGCAGCCTGCCATGATTAATACCGACAAAGGCATTAACAAAAATTTATGCGTCATGCTGTTACCTTACTTCCTAATTTTTCTTTTAATTATATGAGTTCATTAAATACCAAACGACCGCTGAACTCGTATTCCTACACGTTCAGCGGTTGTGTTCTTTGGGTTAACTCGATCTTTGAATGTCTGAATCTCAGACCGACTATAGCGAATTCAAAAACGCCAGTAGTGCTTCACGCTCAGTGGCATTCAAAGACAGAACGTTTTGTTTCGCCATTTCTGCTTCACCACCGTGCCAAAGTACCGCTTCCATAACGTTTCTTGCGCGACCGTCATGAAGCAGGAACGTATGACCATTCACTTCTTTGGTATAGCCTAATCCCCATAATGGCGTCGTACGCCACTCTTGGCCATTGGCAAGATATTCAGGGCGATTGTCGGCTAAGCCTTCCCCCATATCGTGCAACAACATATCGGTATACGGACTGATTAATTGCTTAGACAACGCAGGTAACCCTTCACGCTCTGCTGTGCGAATTTCAGCTTGGTGGCAACTCTGACAACCAACGTCTTTGAATAATTTTTTACCTTGCACGACGGCTGGGTTGTCGACGTTGCGACGAATAGGGACCGCTAAATGCTGCGAATAGAACTCAACAAAATCTAGAATATTGTCGCTGACTTCTGGCTCGCCACCATTCGGAAAATCATCACAGGTTGATTGCGCTGATGTGCAGTTTTCATTCGGGAATAAGCGACTCGTTAAGCCCAAATCACCGTTAAACGCAGCCGCATTTTGCTGTATTAGGTTTGGCTGGCCAGCTTTCCAACCGAATCGACCCAACGCCATATCGTTAGTTTGAACATCAAGAACGTAGTTCGCTTTGCCTGAAACACCTTGCTTGTCGGCCAACTGCTGTTTAGCAAATCCGAGAATCGTTTCTTGCGGGATGCTTTCAAGTAAACCAAGGCCAATCATTGGCGGCGCAACACGAGCTGAAAACTCAGTTTTAGGATGCATCTCGCCAAAGGCAAGATCAGTAATCTTTAAAATTGGTTTACGCAAAGTAACGACTGTACCGTCTTTGAATTCAACAGGAACATCGGTGTAGCTGATGTTCACTTTGCCCTCGGGTTTTACACCTTGAAGCGCGAAATCTTGTAACTGGCCGCCGTAAGTTGGTTCAGGAATACCACCATCACGAATGAAGGCTTGTCTCTGCTCTGGCGTTTCAGCAGGGATACTTAAGCGGACCAACAATGAAACCGCGTTCTGGTCATCTTTTTCAGGCGCATGACCACGACCATCTTTGATGTGACAGTTTTGACAACCGTTGGTATTGAACAATGGACCTAATCCATCACGCGCATCGGTTGATGACGGCGCAGGAACCCAAGGGTTTCTAAAGAAGCTGTTACCTACGCTGAAATCCAAACGTTTGCTCATTGGAAGGTTGGCTGCAGGAAGAGAAAAAGCGTTCGCGCCCTCTTTCTTTACTGTGGTTTTGCCTCCAGAGTAGGTTTCATGGGCGTGCAATGGAGATAAGAAAAACAGTGCGGTTAATAGTGAGGCTGAGAGATACGACTTCATACATTGCCTTGCTGTGTTTTTGATTTTAGTTTTAGTTTTTATTAGAGAGTAACTTTTTTGAATAACAAACAATTAAGGGCTCAATAAGAGCCCTTACATTAGTTCTATACCAATCACAGTAAGTAAGTGATCAGAAATAGCTCAGGAAAAAGGCTTGAGAACAAGGCGTGATTTTCTGATAAGTAGTTATTCTACAATCAAAAATTACAACGCAGTTATCGAGCGTTTTAACTAGCTAGGCTGACCAGTTATTTACTACGATTGGTATTAACCTCGGGTTCTTAGAACTCGTGATCCGCTGTGTCTGGGTTTAGGCTATCAATGCCAATAACACCAGCAGCACGCTCGATTGCAGCGGTTTGAGACACTAGCGCAACAATTGTTTTGTTTACTAGCGCGTTACCTGCAGCGTTGTCAGCAGCAATTAGCTGATCGAAGTGCTGGTTATTTTTCTCTGCTGACACAACAAGTTGACCAACTTGCGCACGTGCTAGGTCAAACTGCTTTTGAATCTCTTTCGCCGCTTGCTCGTCTTTTTGCTCTACTAGGTCAAACAGGCTAGGACCAGAAAGTAGAGAACCATCTTCACGCTTGTACAAGCCGGTGTATACGTTGTAGATACCTTGCTCGTTGTAGTAGTGAGAGTTATGCGTGTTATCCGAGAAACAATCATGCTCGTCTTCAGTAGAGTTTGCTTCTAGTGCAACTTTCATACGCTCACCCGCTAGTTCACCTAGAGATAGTGAGCCCATACCAAATAGCATTTTACGTAGGCCGTTCTCGCTAGATTCAGAAAGAAGCTCTTGACGGTAGTTGCCTTTCTCGCCTTCAGCCCACTGCTTTTCCATCCACTCTAGGTCTTGGATAAGTAGTTCAGCTGATGCTTTTAGGTATGCGCCACGACGGTCACAGTTACCATTAGTACACTCAGCACCAACAACGAAATCAGTGTAAGCACGCTCACCTGCACCGCTGTTAGTACCGTTTAAATCTTGGCCCCAAAGTAGGAATTCAATCGCGTGGTAGCCAGACGCTACGTTCGCTTCAGAACCACCGATCTCGTTCAGGTCTGCAATTAGCTCTGGAGTAATGTTAGTTGCGTCTACTGTTGTCTGACCAATTTGGAAAGTCTTATTTGCAACGATGTTTGCGCTAGCGCCTTCGTTACCAAGTTCATATTGGTAATCAGTCGAAACGTAATCGATAAGGCCTTCATCTAGCGGCCATGCATTTAATTGGCCTTCCCAATCATCTACAACAACGTTACCAAAGCGAAATACTTCAGACTGTTGGTAAGGTACACGAGAGTCTAGCCAAGCTTGCTTTACTTGTTCGAAATTGCCAGCAGAAGGAGAAGCTAAGAAGGTATCAATAGAAGAGTTCAACGCTTTTGCTGTAATTACTGAATCTGCAAACACTGCATGAGCAATATCGGCGTAATGTTCTACAACTTGATCTTGAGTTACTGCTGCAAAAGAAGAAGCAGAGGCAAAAATGAGTGACGAAGTTACGGCTTTTGTCACTAAAGATTTAATGGTCATGAAGCATCCTTGTTGAGCTTTGAATTATTATTCGTAGTAATAGTGCAAACCATTATCATTTACACTACAGATTTGAATAATACAAACTTACAATTTTATTGCAAGATAAATACAAAAAAACCTCACACTTGTGAGGTCTTTAAATACTTTTGTGCTATAGCAATAAAAGGAAGCTTATCAAATATCCAGATTATGCTTACCGTGTGAGACTTTCGCCTTCAGGTAACTCTCATTTCCCGACTTGATATGTGCAGAAGTATTCACCACTTCTTCAATCTCAATACCGAAAGATTTCAGCTCATTGATCTTCTTAGGGTTGTTAGTAACCAAGCGGATTTTTGTGGTTCCTAAAGCGCGAAGCATTTCTGCCGCTTCGGTAAAGTCGCGTAAATCATCACCAAAACCTAGGTGGTTATTCGCTTCATAGGTGTTCATGCCTTCGCTTTGCAGACGGTACGCATCGATTTTGTTATACAAACCAATACCACGACCTTCTTGGCGTAAGTAAAGAATCACTCCCCCCGTCTCACCCATAATTCTGATGGTTTCATCTAACTGCTCACCACAGTCACAGCGAGAAGAATGAAAAACATCACCAGTCAGGCACTCAGAGTGCATACGAACAAGAGGTATGTCTTGTGTCTTATCCGCTGATTTAAATATCACAGCAACATGCTCTTTATCTGTTTTCAATCCATGAAAAGACAGAAGTTCAGCATCAATACTGCTTGTTACCCCTACTTTGAAATCTATTCTGGCACGCACTTCCGCCATAGCTATACTCACTTGAAAATTCGATGTATTTAACAACACTACACTATATGTCTAGGCAATATTTTGTAGCTAACTATCTAATGATAGACACTATGAGGCTGTTAACAATTTTTTTCAAGGTCGACCACGTACAAATTGTTATATTATAACAATTAATTTTCTAGGTAACAAAAAACCCCACGTTGGGATGACCAACATGGGGTTATAAATCAATCAATTGCGGCTAAGACTACACTTTTTGCGGAACGATCAGCTTAGTTGAGTTTGCTTCCAGATAACAAGCTGCACCCAAGCATTCTCTAATTCACTTAACTCTTCTTGTGTCAGTGTAGAGATGCTCGACTTTGCACTGTATTTTTCTGCCCATTTATCAGAACGGACATGAGTATAGAACTCTTTTTTTAAATTTGAGATTACGTTATCCACAAACACATCCTTATATAACAGTGCTTAGCCTTTATAATCCGTTAATATTACAAAATACAGCTCAATTGGTAAACAGTAATACACAATTTTTATGAGTCATTCCTAACACTCGCTACTGATAAATATACAAACAAAAGAAATAATAGGCTCGGTAACAACCAAAGTAATATGTTTGAAACACTCATTGCTGGCTTATAAAGCACAAATTCACCAAACCTTTCTGTCATGTACTGAGTGATTTCATTGTTACTCTTCCCTGCTTTCACCATATTGAATACAACAAGGCGTAAATCTTTTGCTATGGGAGAGTTCGACTCAATCAGATTTTGATTCTGACATTGTGGGCAGCGCAGCGATTTTGCCAAACTAATAGCACGCTGTTGTTGATTAGGGCTTTCAAACTCAAATAACTCTACCTGAATGCTTGTATCTTTATCACTCGCCGTAAACAAGTCCTCGGCTATTACAGGGAAGTTGACGACAATAGCGGCGCTAAGTGTGAGCACTATGTTGAGCAGGAACTTCATCATCCATTTGTACCTTTAAAATAGTGAGCGAGTTCTTTGCGCCAAACCGATTCATTAATCACACCTAGCAACTTCTTCACTATTTGGCCTTCAGCATCGACTAAATACGTCTCAGGAGTCCCTATGACACCGAGTTCTAAAGCCAACTTCCCTTGAGGATCACTGATCACAGTTGCGTACGGATTGCCGTCGTTGGTTAATACATTGAGCGCAGCACCGGGATTATCTCGATAATTGAGACCAACAATTGGAATACCTTCCTTTTGTAGTTCGAGCAAAAAAGCGTGCTCGGTTTTACATATTCCGCACCATGAAGCCCATACATTGACCAGTTGGTAAGGATGTTGAGTAATATCAGTAAGCGTAAGCTTAGCCGTTTCAGAGCTTAATATTTCAGAGCTTAATGCTTCAGAATCGAATGACTCATCAGTAACGAGTTTTTCTGCCGTAAATTCAGGGAAAGCCCTTTTTTGCTCTGAAACGCTGGTCGTTTGTTGCTTACTGTCGAGCGCATATGAAAATGCAACGACCAAAGCAAAAGCCACTGAAAATAGAGCAATGAGTTTATTACGAACGCTGGTATGCATACTGTGCAGCCTTAACGGTTTTCTTTTTACGATTGGTCAGTGAAAGCACAGCACCTAGAATTGAGAACAGCCCACCGAACCATATCCAACGAGCATACGCTTTATACTGAACTCGAAATGCATAAGCGGTAGCGTCAACTTTCTCACCCATGGTGATATACACATCGCCATGCCAGAACCATTTCATTGCGGGCTCGCTCATGTTCATCACTCGAACTTGGTAATGTCTTCTTTCAGGTGTAATGGAAAAATCTTGCTCGCCAGTATCTAGCTTAAGTATCGCCTTTTCAGCGGTAAAATTTGAAGCGACATAAAGCTCTGTATCTTCATGAGCAAGCGTCCAATCCATGAACTCTACTTGTGCTCCTGGGCTCAGTTTATAGCTGCGCTCAAACGAGTGGTAGCTATTCATTGCCGCACCTACCGCTAATACCGCGACACCAACATGGGCAAATGTCATCACCCAGACTTTTCGTTGGAACTTGGAACTGCGCGTTACCGCTAAGCCATAAACATGAGTGAGTAAAACCCAAAATGCGAGTGCCCATGTCATCAGAGCTATCACTTGTCGTTGGACTTGTTCCACTTGCCATGAATAACAAACGTAACCCAATGCCAACGACACCAAAGCTAACAATGAAATAACACCTTTGGTTGCTTGAGGTTTAACACTCAACAATGGGGCTAAGCCAACCACGCCAAGTGCGAGCAAAGCCAAAGGCGCAATCAGTAGGTTAAAGTATGGCGCACCGACCGATATGTTACCTAACCCAAGCAGTTCAAAGACCATTGGATAAAATGTACCAAACGCCACAACAGCGGTCGCTAATACAAAAATGAGCACCGCAACTAGGCTTAAAAAGCTCTTACTGGCGAAGCTAGTAATCGGGTTAGATTCAAAAGATTCCCCTCTGATGATAAGAAGAGAGAAAGAGCTCACTAGCACCAACATCAATATAAGTAGTAGTGCGATACCTTTGGTCGGGTCGACAGCGAAAGCGTGTACTGATGTGAGTACACCAGAACGAACAATAAATGTGCCTAATATACTCAAACAAAATGTAATGAAAGCAAGGCTTAGAGACCACTTCAGAAGCTGTTGTTTACCTTTGGCAACACCTAAACAATGCAGCAAGGCTGTCGAAGTGAGCCACGGCAACAAACTGGCATTTTCAACAGGATCCCAGAACCACCAGCCGCCCCAACCTAATTCGTAATACGCCCACCAAGAGCCAAGAATGATCCCTGCGGTTAAAAAGATCCAAGCGACTAGACACCAACTGCGACAATGAGCAACCCAATCAAACTCAATAGGGTCAACCAGCAAAGCGGCAACTGCAAATGCCAGCACCACAGAAAAGCCGACATAGCCAAGGTAAAGCAATGGAGGGTGAAAGATCAGGCCGACATCTTGTAACATTGGGTTAAGGTCACGCCCTTCTAGCGGCAAGATCGAATTCATTTCAAATGGGTTTGATGAAAATAAGGTGAACCAAGCAAATATCGCGAGCAGTAGATTCATTACCCACAACACACGGCTTTGGTATTCATTCGAATAGTGTTTTTGTAAGGCAATCACGCCAGACCAGACGCTGATCGTCAGTACCCAAAATAACAAAGAACCTTCATGGCCCGCCCATACGGCTGCTAGCTTAAAAAATGAGGGTAATTGAGTATTTGAATGTTCAGCGACATAGAGAATAGAGAAGTCATCACTGACAAAAGCATAGCCAAGCAATGCGACAGAAGTGAGAGAAAACAATGCACTTGAAAGAGAGAAACTGCGGATTAAACTTATATTTTGCGTCCGTTTGTTTAGCATTTGATAAAACGAATGCACACCAATAATGCTACTGAGTACAGCAACCAACACTAAACTAAACAGCCCCAAAGAACCGACCATATCACCTCAATAAGGCTCCGCTAGAGCAGAGCCGATCTGAACACGCATCTCATGTTTACTAAAAGCATGTTCATTAATAAGCAGATGTCTAGTATCCAACATCTGCTCACTAATAAACTTGCGCGAAATTAAGCTATCGTTAACTGCCCTGCATAAAGGACAAAAGTTCGCAGCATTAATACGCCCATTAGGCTTAACGAAGTCACGGAGAAAATATACACCGAGCTATGGCGGATTGATGTTGGTGTGACGGCATTCAACAACAACGGTAAAACCATACCAACACCGATGACGCCATACCAGAACCAACTCGCCCAGAAACCACTGCCAATTGCGTTCCATACTGCTTGTTCACTTTGACCGCCAGCGAAGATCAGCCCAGTAAAGAAAGTAATAAGAACAAACAACTCAAACATCACAACCGGGCGTTCAAAACCGTGGATCCATGAAATACTCGGGCTATGAGGTGACTCTTTAAAGACCAACACACCAAATAAAATACACGCCGCCGCTCCCGAAGATAAGCTCGAGAATAAGAACAAAATCGGCAGCACTGGGTTATTCAATAGTGGGAAAGTATTTAAAGCTGAAAGCAAGAATCCGGTATAAGCGGCAAGCATCAGAGCAAGAACAGCTAAGAATATTTCCAGAGCATTCTCAAACACTTCTAATTTGCCAATCCAATTACCGACAAAATCAAGTCGCCCTTTTAGCCATGCTTGATCATTCAAGAACACGACTATTTGATCTCTAAATATAATGCCGATCCAAAGGAATAAGATCACCATATATACTTGGAATAAGATCACACCCATCGACATCACAGACGTTGGATTATAGAAGATCATGATCTTCCAAAAGGATAATGGTTTTGTCAGGTGGAAAACCAAGATAAGCAAACCTGAAATGATCCCAAATGGCGCAAGAAAAGCCGTGGCCTTTAACACACCATTATGAGCAGGATCGCCTTCAATGACCTTACGTTTTAGGTAAATGGAGATCATTACGGCACCCGCCGACATCCCCGCGAGAAATAGATAGATTGCTATAATCCAGTCCCATACCACCGTACCAGACTGAAAAGCTGCGTCCCATGCACTCATAATCAAATCTCCCCTTTTTGGTGCGGCACTTTATAGAGTTTTGGCTGAGTACCTAGATAAGCTTTATCTCTGTAAACCACCTCAGATTGAAGCACCTGGTTTATCTCACTCTCAGGGTCATTTAGATCGCCAAAGACCAGCGCATTGGTCGGGCAAGATTCGACACAAGCTGGCAACTTCCCTTGTGCAAGATTGGTATCACGACAGAAGTTACATTTATCTGCGGACTTGTTCTCAGGATGGAAAAAGCGCACTTGATATGGGCAAGCCAATAGACAATAGCCACAACCGACACACTTCTCTTGATGAACGTCGACAATGCCGGTTTTTTCATCTTTGTAGGCCGCGCCTGTTGGGCAAACCATCACACAAGGTGCGTTATCACAATGCTGGCAAGAGTTACGAGTAAAACGGTAATCAACATTGGGATATTCGCCTTGGGGTTCGCTCTTAATAATTTCTAAGCGCGACACGCCTTCAGGTACTTTATTCACTTCACGACACGCTTCTGTACAAGCAGTACAACCAATACACGCGGTTTCGTCATGAATCATTCCATAACGTTTAGTGCCATCTTCTTGAACATTAGCTAGCGTCTTGCGACTTGTTACTGCCGCAGTTCCCGCTACACCTGTGGTAAAAATAACGGCACCAGCGCCTGCTAAAAAGTTTCTTCTTGAGCAGCTCATAGATTACTCCTCTTCTTTCTTCTGGTTGAAGTCTGAATGGCAATCCACACACAGCTTGATGGTTTGCTTCTTATCTAAGCCCAACACCTTTGCTTCAGTCGCATGAACATCATGACAGTTTGAACACGTTAAGTTTTGCGCGTGAACATCGTGAGTCCAGCTAGCTTCACGCAGATCATCAGGTTTGTGACAATCGATACATTGGCTATTGGCATCTAAAATTAAGCTAGGATCGAGGAAAACCTTTTCGGTTCCTGGTTGTGATTGAGCCGCGCGATACTTCACCACTTCAGGCGCACCTTCACGGTGATCGGGGCTAATTGAACTATGACAATCGGTACAATTTACTTCACGGCCAAGTAAAGCGTGTGCACTTTCACCATGTGAACCCAATACCGTTTCTTTTGAATCTTTATGGCATTGAACACACTTGTAGTCTTTGTCGCGGATTAATTCGACTTCATGTCTTGTTGATTCTCCTACTGGCGTAACAGCAGGCTCAGCAACAGCATGAATGGAATAACCATAGAGGCAGAATGCTAGAAGGGATTTAAGCATTATGACTATGGCCAATTTAATATTGCCCATTTTATCCTTTCCTTATACCGGCATTATTTAACTCTCAACTAAATAATATTCCGGTTAAACAAAAGTACCCTTAAACGATATTATTACCGCTTAAATGATATCAATTCTTATTTTGGATAAGCCACAACGCTTTCTATAGTTAGAATATACCTCTAATTAGGTAATACGAAATTTGGATAGGTTAATCTGTGAACGCAATCACCCTATTTATATCATGGTCAATCTAGGTAATTGATTGTTATATATGATAATAATTCTCAATTGAATTTTAATACCACTAACCCCCTAATACCTCTTTAGGGGTATATAAACTTCAACGTGATTGAAGTCACTACCATTAATTGATCTAAGACAAGCTATATCCAACACGTAACAAAATGTGTTTGTTTATGAATTAATATAAACAGGAATTCTCCAGTTCTTAATTTGAATAGCAAACTCACAACGCTTGGTATAAGAATCAGTATATTGGAGATATCACTGTGAAAAAGCATTGGATACGTAATTCGGTCACAGCACTATTAATGGTTAGCGCATCACTAGCAAGCGCGACCAGTTTTGCTGCGTCTGAACAAAAAGAAATTGGCGACCCTCGTAACGACCAGTTCGAGCAAAACCACCCAGATCAATATCATTCATGGAGACAGACTTCAGAAAGCGAAGTTATTGAAGACGCACTAAAAGAAGATCCAAACATGGTCATCATGTGGGCTGGCTACGGCTTCGCAAAAGATTACAACAAAGCACGCGGCCACTTTTATGCCATTGACGATGTAAGACAAACACTTCGTACTGGCGGCCCAACGGACGAAAGCTCTGGTCCAATGCCAATGGCGTGTTGGAGTTGTAAGAGCCCAGATGTCGCTCGTGTTATCGAAGAGCGTGGTGAAGATGGTTATTTTGAAGGTAAATGGGCGCGTCTTGGCAACGAGATCATTAACCCTATTGGCTGTTCAGACTGTCACGACACCCAAAGCGAAGGCTTTAAGAATGGTGAGCCTGCACTGAAGGTGACTCGTCCTTACGTTGAGCGTGCATTTGAAACGATTGGTAAAAAGTTTGATGAGCAAAGCCGCTTAGACCAACAAGCTTCTGTTTGTGCTCAGTGCCACGTGGAATACTACTTCACAGGGCCAACCAAAGGTGTGAAATTCCCTTGGGACCAAGGTACAACCGTTGGCGACATGGAACGCTACTATGATGCAATCAACTTTAAAGATTGGACGCATAAAGTATCGAAAGCACCCATGCTGAAAGCACAACACCCAGGTTTCGAAACATGGCGCGAAGGCATCCACGGTAAGAACAAAGTCGTTTGTGCTGACTGTCATATGCCGAAAGTGACCAAAGAAGATGGCACCGTTTATACCGACCATAAAGTGGGTAACCCATTCGACCGCTTCGAAGATACGTGTGCAAACTGTCACACTCAATCGAAAGAAACCATGCGTAACATCGTTTCAAGCCGTAAAGCGCAAGTACTGAACATGAAGCTGACAGCCGAGAAACAAATCGTTGCTGCTCACTTTGAAGCAGGCGCAGCATGGGAAGCGGGTGCGACAGAGCAAGAGATGGAGCCTATCCTACTGGATATCCGTCACGCTCAATGGCGCTGGGACTACGCTATCGCGTCTCACGGCATTCACATGCACGCACCTGAAATCGCTCTAGAAGTGCTAGGTACTGCCGTTGACCGCGCCGCGGATGCTCGTACTAAGATTGTTCGTCTACTGGCGAAGAAAGGCATCACCGATCCAATCGAGATTCCAGATATCTCGACAAAAGAAGCGGCTCAAAAAGCGCTTGGAATGGACATGGATAAGATGAACGCTGAGAAACAACACTTCTTAGACACGGTTGTTCCTAAATGGGAAGAGCAAGCTGAAAAGCGTGAAGCCAACTACGAATACTAGTTTCTTCAATTAGACCAATAAGTAAAAACCAGTCACACTATTGTTGTGTGGCTGGTTTTTTTAGGTTTTGGGGGAATACACATCAATATCGAACCCCGATCCACTCGCCAATTCAAGGAATAAACAATGAAAATCTTACTTTCGCTTTCGGCATTATGTATTGCACTACTCAGTTCAGGCGTTCACGCATCTGAGCGTGCTGAGACTGGGTGGGAATTAATAGAGGAAGGCGCATTAGTGGTTGATGTCAGAACACCTGCAGAGTTCGAACAAGGGCATCTAGACAACGCCATCAACTACCCTCTTTCTGAAGTGGCTACTCACTTTGCTAAGATAGATAAAGACCAGCCCATCGTGTTGTATTGCCGCAGTGGCAATCGTTCAGGGCAAGCTTATCAATTCTTGCACGCTCAAGGGTTTACTCAAATCCACAATGCTGGTGGCTTAATCGAAATGCAGGAAAACCAATAGTCTTCGAAATGAGATCTTAAGTAAGATCGTCTCTTTAGCAATTAGCCAAGCTTAACGGATCATCTGTTTGGCTTGGTTGATCGAATGGATAATAGAGACACGATCAATGCCCTTTTGATTGGAATCTAAGATTTGAGTCCACGCATCAATCGCTTGTTGATAGCGCATGCTGATGAAGTGATCGGTCGCAATCAACATCAATGCCGTACGATCATTGGGATCAAGCTGCATTGAGTGCTCCAGCAACGCATTAACATCATCACTCATCGCTTGAGAGCTAAGATAATAAAGTGCGGTTGCTTTGGCAGCATAGAGGCCAGAAGGCGCTTGAGGATCTAAGCGAATCGCATAATCGTAGCAAGTGAATGCCGCATCAAACTCCCCTTTCTGCATGTACACACCACCTAGCTTAAACCACAAGTCGGATTGATTCGGGTCTTGCTCAAGGCTTTGCTGAAGCTCATCTTCGAAATCTGTTGCCGTGTAGTTATTGCTATCATCCAAAGGAAGTTGAGGTAAATCTTGTTTCAGTTGAGACCAAACCAGTACGCTCAAAGCCACTGCAGTAATAGAAATCACCACATTGCCTTTTAGGTGGCTGCCATTGTTGCTCGCGGCAATAACGACCGCGATCAAAAACAGACTCATTAGTACCAACGCAACCAACAACCAGATATCCATTCCACATCCCTTTTATTTAGATCTACCTCTACTCTATCGTTTTCGTACTGCCTCGTTATTGATCAAAGTTTAGCGTTCGAGATTTAGTGCTCAAACTTTTGCATAAAAGCGATAGGTTAAGATTGGTGCTCAGACCTAAGCCAAAAGCCAAATGAAAAGAGAAGAGAAGAGAAGAGAAGAGAAATGACAGGCAATAAAAAACCGAACACTTAGGCTCTAATGCCGATCGTTTAAGAAGACTTGAACGATCTTGCAGTTAGCAGATAATCC
>NZ_JBGOOI010000074.1:0-21658 GCF_041439605.1 Vibrio sp. 1F169
CTCATTAGTGATTGTACTCACTTAACTCAGTGTCCAAAACTGCTGGTGCGGATCAGTTTCGAAAAAGACGGATTATTGATCACCAACGAATTTTCCCTCTCTACAATCGCTTTGCTGCAATCTTATAAACTTGATTACGCTCACGCTTACCAACTGCCACTACAGAAACAATCACTTCTTGATCTCTCACCTGATAAACAAGTCGATATCCCGCACTTCTCAGTTTTATCTTGTAACAGTCTTGCATGCTGCTTAACTTTGCCGATGACACATATGGATTTTCTAGACGTTCAATCAGCTTCTTTTTAAACTGAGATCTAATGGTGCTATCCAACTTGTACCACTCTTTCTCAGCCTCAACCTTGAAAACTAACTTATAAGTCATCGATGCTGATCTCTATTTCTTCTGAATGTTCACGCTCTTTAACTATCTGAGTAAGCTCAATATCTTCCAGTTTATCCATGAGCATTTCATAAGCATCAGCAGGAACGCAGTAAAATGCAGGTTGATTGCGATTCAATACTGCAACGGGAAACCCATCGGCTTGTTCAATGACTGCCATAGGGTTTTTTTTCAGCTCGCTAATACTAGTTGAGTTGTCAGCGAGAATGGGACGAACAGTTATCATAACTTAATCCTTAATGACCATTTAACAATACCAACAATAAGTCTTTAAGGTTATAAAGTCAAAAAAGACCTGTTAACAGGTCTCAAAAACACACTCGTTATTGTCGATGAGTATAGGCAGGGCATGTGTGCAAATTCCTATTTACACGAAGATACACACACGCTAACGGTGGAAAGCGTAGAAATCAATGTTCTAGATACTGGTGCTACTAGGTTTGGGGGAAAACGGATAAAGCACAAGATCTTGAAAAACACGGTCAGTATGTGCTGGCGACAAGTTATCGTAGCCAAGAAATATCTGTCTATTTTTATGAACTTCGACCATACAATAAGCTTGTCGCTAACAATCTCAAGTATTGATATTAACCCACGACCCGTTAACTTTTTTGGCAACAAGAATGCCCGCTACATCAAATACCTGAATAAGAATTGATTCATTATTTTGAGCGGCATTAGACGCCGACGTTTTTACACCTTTCATTCCTTTCATATAGCCACTGTACTCGTTGAGTATAACATCACCAATAGAAAGCTTAACGTTATAAAAAGCCATATCTACATCTCCTTACGGGACGAATTGAGGTGTAAATCCCTTCTCGATTGCAGAAGCCGCTCATATTTAGCACTCAATGTTCCCCTGTTCATTCCCAAGAGACAGCGATTAAGAGCTCACCAAAAACGAGAAAGCAAAACCTCTACGAAGAAAAAATCGCAAACCTGAGAGAGCGTTTAGCGAATGAAAAACGCTTGAAAGAAAAATATTACAAGCAAGCTGAAGACTATAAACAACAATTAAGTGAAATGGCCAGTCAGCATAACCAACTGGCCTTAATGATTCAGCAGTATCAGTATCAAGTCGCCGAATTAGAATCAGGTACTACACAAATGATTGACGTTAATAACCTCGAGTAATTCTTCCCTTGAGACTCTTATGGAAGTTTTCAGCAGCATCTTTACCAGTGGTTGCAGAATCGAATACGCCTCGACGGTTTAAAGCAACTGTCTTTTCTCGACGGTACTCCTCAATAAACAAAGAAAGATGGCTCATTCTTGCCATTTGAGGCCACATTTTTAAGTACTCTGGTAAAGCACTATACCCTGTTCTATAAGAAGATATTCGAGTTGCTGATATTGTTGCCTCCCCAATCTCAAATGGAACCCACCAGGAGCTTGCGGTATCCTGTGATATAACCGCAATCATATGTGTAGAGCGAGCAATATTTCTTGTTATGACTTCGGTAATATTCACACTCGTTTGTGATTCCGTATCTAATACATCCAAATAGGTTTCAATACCAGAACTTCGTAGGTGTCTATCAATTTCAAGTGCTGTACCCCTATCAGTATGTCTATAACTAATAAATACTGTCATTAGAAATGCCCCTTAATTGCAAGTTCACGATAATATGCACCCAGTGCAGTAAGGCGGCACCCTGCAGACTCCATAGCTGCAAAATACATATGCTCTGAATCAACAGGCTCTATCAAACTATGACGATTACATTTTTGTAGTTGAGCAAAAATTTTGCCCAACTCTGGATTATGGTTGCTGTATTCAGGCTCATATTCGGGTGTAAGAGCGTAAACAGTTTCGGGCTCTGGAAACCATTCAGGTAACTGACGAAGTGTTTCTAAGGGAACTAGGGGGGTATGTTCTTTTAAAGAAATAAATTCTGAAACGTTGGTTTTAAATACAGGTCTTTGCTCCCATGGGCCTAATGCATTATCCACAAAAGAGTAGAGACTACCAGGTGTAACGTGGCCAAGAACATTTGTCGCCCCTCCATGCAAAGCTTGGAGCATAAGCTTAGTAAAGACTCCATGACCACTAACCTCTTGAGCATACTCATCCTTTCTACAAGCAGTTAAAATTGTTATTCCATCACTAATAACGCTTGCTCCTCCCTTCAATTGGCGCACCTCGCCTGCACCACCGGCCTCACAGCAATCAAGGATAATAATTTTGTTCTTTATTCCAGTTGCATTATCGGCCCATTGAAGAATATCACTCACTCTCACACCATCTCTTGAGTCTCGATAATCTTGAGGAATGATCATTCCTTCATGGAGGTTATCGTCAAATTGCCCATGACCAGCAAAATATAATAGAGCTACATCACATGAGCCAGAAAATAGCTCCTGTATTGACTCTTCAACAAAGCGTCTACTTAGATTGTCTTCCGCAGTTGTATATACCTTGCTATGGAAATTAGGGGTACCAGATGCGTGTCGTTTAAGTACAGACGCCATCTCAATGGCATCGTTATTACAGCCATTTAATGGATTAATATTCGAATAATCATTTATCCCTAGAAAGAGTGCTTTTCTCATGATGTCATCCCTCTTACGCCAATCGACGAATCGCAGAAATAATGCTTTCAGTCGACCAATTACATACTTCACTAGCCGCACTCCTTACCGTTGTGGAAATATTAGACGAACCAAAAGGTTTAACGGCTAGAATTGGTTTCCCCAATCGCTTTGCGATCTCTATCTCTTTATTGATCCACTTACTATGAGTTGAATAGACGCCAGCCATAATTACAACAACTGAGCATGCTCGAACTTTATTTTCAATCGCTTGTGATAACTGATAATCAGTTCTAGCTCCGGTTATTGGGCTGCTCTTCGGTACGGAATAATTCTTAAAACTGAAGTAAGGACGGGAATTTAACAAATTGGTAAAATTTGTGTATTGAGAGCCATAGTTCCATGAGTGGGAAATAAACAAGTTATAAGTATTCATTGTGTAGGTCACCTTCTGATTCAATATTTTTTTTTAACCAGACCTAAGGGTCATAGTGGACAAAAATGAGACTACCCCTAAATTCTGGTTAAATCAATTATTTTAATCAGAAACTGCCAATTAATTTATATACAAATTCTTTTCCGCCACTTTCTGCAGCTTCTTCAATTCTCTTAACATATCCAAGTTTATAAATATTCTTCAGGCGAGTACTCGCATTTTGTGTAGATATATCAAAATGTTGTGCGACTTTGTTAGTGGTTGCCTTTCTTTTCTTAATCAAATATTCAACCAACTCTTTGACTGATTTCGTCATATCTGGGCCAATGAACGTAGCTGAATTTCCTTCCCAGACAGTCATAGGTTGCTCTTTAGCAATAGCTCCATATGTCCAGTTATCAATTAAATCCTCATCTTTGAAGTTAGTTAAATAGAAGAATTTTTCTCCAGAAAAATGTTTAGCAAGAGCCATCACACTCTCACGTGGGAACGATGCATCAGTAGCAACTATTCCATCGAGAGAAATCTCAAATGTATCTTCATTTTGATGACAAGCTACAAAGTCAAAAAGAGCAGCGTATACAGCTTTTCCTTTTACGTTGCCATTTGGATGTTCATCTTGAGTAAAGTCTTTGAGTTTTAAAAGCATGAGTTCTGATTCATATATTTTATTTAATGAGAATATAGCACATTAATCGAGATAAAAATCAAAACAAATGTGAGTTCCAAGGATTTTTGTGAGTTCGTCTTGATATGAAAACTCATAAACTTGCCCTTCTTGGTACTTAATAGTGATTTCAAAGCATTCCTGCCTTATGCAAATGGTGGCATCAAACTTAGCGGCATTCTTTGCACTCAATTTCATTCCTAAGCCACGACTTTTATAATTGGGATCTTTTGCACCACTAATTCCCCCATTCTCAAACACTTCTTGAAGCAATAGTGCATTTGATTTTGTATTATCTAATGGATACTTTTGATATAACTTAGGGTATCTGAGCTGCAATACAGGTCTCAATGTACCAATAATGCCCTTCCCACTATCCGAAAAGACTGTCTGTACGTTTTTTCTTTTCTTACCTTTTCCATAAACTTGAAGTGCTGCAACTCCTGGAATTGATGTTTCAGAATGCTCAATAATGTTGTTAATAAACTCAGCTATGAACCCAAAAGCTGTGTTTGCATGCTCTTCACCTGCGAGTTCAACAAATGATTTTTTAAGCCTAGTAGGTAGATCCGTCTCTTTTGTATCAAAAGGGATAGAAACAAACTCCATAACTTTACTATTTTGACCGTAATGGCAAGAGTGATCTTGAACTTTAGGGATAACATTAATTGTTTCATTTAATTCATCAAACAACCCTACTCGGCAAAGGTATGAAAAAGATTCAGAACATTCTAAAAAATCTAACGTTATAGATTTCCCATTGATTGAAAGCTGATTAACAAGACATAAAATTCTAGATACAGCCCCAAGTAAAATCGTACAATTACGAAACTCCAATCGAACTGATTCTACTGAATCTAACCAAAGGTCTTCATTCTCGAATAGAATTTTTTCAAAATCAGATGCTCTAAGCCAGCCTGCTTTTTCAATCTTTACAACCGTCTCAGGCCTACCTAGATACCATCTATTTTCAACACATTTGAACTGACCACTTTCATCGTGGTGTAAAAACGAGTTAACTGATTTTTTATCCAATTTCAATTGCTTCGCAATTTCTCGGCCTTTTAGCCCTGAGCTACTTTTTAGCAGGCATTCTATTTTTGACTTCATTAAACATCACTCATATTTAGACGTATCCACAACCTCAAAACCACCTCACCAATGCCACATTGCGTATAGTGACTTAGCTCATATTCAAAAGTGGCGATATTGTAACTGAAATAATGGATTAACTAGAGTGCAGAGATCATTTTTAAACTACGAAGCGGCTAGAAAGGCTGAAATTACGCGCTGCTTAAAAGTTCCCAATCGAAGTTCGTCGAATGCACTAAGAGATCCAGTTGAATTGGAGCCTGCGCCGATAGTATTACTCCAATTCAACTTTAAATTCACTTCATCTCGGTCTTCTAGGAAGCGATTATCACTTGAATGAGCACGTTGAGATCCTATTTCAAACTCTATCAAGCTATCTATTTTTGCAAACATGCAAGAGTCAGGAATGTCTTGTTCAATCCGCTCTGAAAACTCTATCAGGCTTTGCTCTGCAAAAGTAAATAGCCACGCGTGTTGGTTTGCTGGCCCATTAACTCTAAGAATACGCCCAAGAACCTGTCTAAAATACAGCTCAGTTTTAACAGAGCTCATATGGCAACAAACTTGAAGCCGAGGAATATCAGTACCCTCACTAATCATTCCAACGCTGACAATCCATTGAGCATCACTTTGGCGATAACGTTCTATTACTGCTAAAGGTTCTTCGTGGCGATAAGTGACTATTGAGACTGTTTGAGCGTACTTTTGAGAGAGTATCTTTTTAATTGTTTGCGCATGTTGAACGGATGAAGCAACAACTAAACCTCCTGCACTTGGGGATTGAGTGCGGATTTCTGCGAGCTTTTTACAGCCGAGTCCAAGTAGGTACTCCATCGCTTCTTGGTTATGTATGACACTTTGATATGAAGTTTTTGTTTGCTTAAGCATCTCTAAGATTGAAGAAAACGATTCAACTTTCTCATCACTGGTCACTGAAAGATGTTCGTTATCAACCAACACCAACTTTGGAGATCGGCAAACCTTATCAACAATTGCTTGCTTTAAGGTGTATTGATAATCAACGAGGATTTGACCTTCAGGGTCACTATATTCAGACATTACTATTGGTAGAGAGTCTGAACGCCATGGAGTGCCTGACATAGCAAGTGTGTAGGTCGCGAGCCCTTGAATCTTAGTAAGTACTTGCAGGCCCCAAACGTTCGCATTTTCAAGTTCAGACCCAGAGCAATGGTGAATCTCATCAAATACAACAAATACTCGATGGTTACGTAACGCCTTCCAAAAATCATCATTAAGGAATTGAATAGATTGATATGTTAACGACTGTCCAATAGAGCCTAATCCGCCATTAAAAGTGCAATTCAGAGTCTGAGAAAAGGTTCTTTTAATTCCATCAGAAACCGTTAAAGATGGAGAGAAGCACAATACAAGGTCGACCATATCATTGCTAAGCAACTTTGATGCAACTGTTGCAGCGAGCACTGTTTTACCGGCGCCAGGAGTTGCTTGGCAGAAGAAGTGTTGTTGATTTTCCCTGAATTTCTGTAACGCTTTTTCAGAACACTCTACCTGCCATTGTCTTAACACGGTTGATCGCTCTCCGATAGAGTTTTAAGAACATTCTCTAGCCCATTCATCTTCCCAAGCAAGTGTGCTGAACGTTCTCTTGCTTGCTGTAACAGTGGAAGTAAGCGACTCTCAAGCTCAGGGAAGCGGCATCTTAATGAATGGTATTCATCTATTTCACCAAGCACGATCTCCAATTCACCTTTGTATTCCTTACTCTCTCGAAATAACACAGAATAATCCGATGCAGATTGCTTTACCGAAACTTCACGTTCAGGTTTTCTTCGAGACACAACTTCAAGTTCTATAAATTGTTCGGTTTGAAAATACCTTTTGTTCCTTCCTTCACCCTCGCTTCGAAGCCAACCCCTTTGTTGATATTGCCATATTTGGCGATAAACCTTCTTCCGAGCTTCATCAAGATTCTGTGTAGCACACCCACCATTTAATGAGACATCCCTTGCCTCTATAACAGAAAAACCATCCATTCTTTTTTCAATCAACAACTTGTGCATTAATGCACTGATTTTTATAGAACGTTTCATGTACTGCTTATACCAACCTAAATACTAAGGATTGCTTAGTATACAGAAATCAGTAAAACTAAGAAAATCTTAGTTAAGTAGATATTTAAGATATGAGCCATAAGTGTCATTCCAAAACCCAATTCCACTACGCCTCAAAGAGGTACGTAAAAAAGCTAAACTCTCCCAGAAAGCCTTGGGAGTGCGGATAGGTATGGATGAAAGCTCTGCAAGTCCGAGAATGAACCAGTACGAAAAAGGAAAACATACACCCGATATCCAAACGCTGAAATTGATCGCGGATGAGCTTGGTGTGCCTTTAAGTTACTTTTTCTGCGAAGATGACGATTCAGCAGAGTTATCAACTTACATATCTCAACTAACGAAACAACAAAAAGAAGATCTAATAAACCACATCAGAAATAATTACCTAAGAGAATAAGCGTGAAAAATATTGTAAAGAATGAAAGACATCGTGAGTCCACAGCTGAGCACGCATCCCTCCTAGCTGCTACTCAAAGTGATCGTGCGCGGCTAATGTACTCAGCATCATTTCGAAGGTTGCAGCAAAAAGCCCAAGTTTTCTCGTTAGAAAGTAATTCCGCGGTACGTTCACGCTTAACTCACTCTCTGGAAGTTTCTCATATAGGCCGTTACATCGTTGCCAGCATCTCAGAAAAGATTAAAGATGCTAATAAGATTGACCAGGAACAGAGGGATTATTGGAAAGATAATGGTTTAGCCCTATCTAACATTGTAGAAACTGCATGTTTAATGCACGACATTGGTAACCCACCATTTGGGCACTTTGGCGAAGCTGCAATCTCAAAATGGGCAAGCTCTAAAGAAGCGATTGATACGTTATCAGCCTCCTTAGGTACAACATCTGAAGAGAATCAAAGAGCCCTTAATGATTTTAGATTTTTTGATGGAAACCCACAGGGATTTAGGATCATCACTAAACTTCAAGGTGATGATGGCTTTTATGGTTTAAACCTAACTTACACTCAACTTGCCGCATTCTTAAAGTACACATATAGCCCTGCAACGGTTAACGAGCATAAAGATAAGCCTTTCACTAAAAAAGTAGGATACTTCGACACTGAAATTGATGTAATAGAAAGTGCTTGGTCTACTCTTGGTATGGCACCGAATACAAGACACCCTCTAGGCTTCTTAATGGAGGCTTCTGATGATATCTCATACTGTATTAGTGATATTGAAGATGGGATAGAAAAAGGCATTATTTCCGTAGACCATTTCAAAGCTAATGTAATCCAAGGGCTAGAGAAGGTCAGCCTAAAACACGATAAACCTCAGATATGCTCGGCCTTGAGCAACATTCTAAGCTCCGATAAACAGGCTCCTGTTGGACAATTTTTAAGTTTCAAAACGAAACTGTCAAACTACTTAGTAGATAGTGTTGCCCAAAGTTTTGTTGATCAATATAACGATCTCATCAGTATGAGTGTGCACAAAGAAATCATATCTAAGGGCACCCTAGAGTATGACTTGTTAAAAATATTAAAGGTTTATACTGGTGACTACCTGTTTACATCTTCGGAAGCCGAGTGCATGGAGCTATCTGGATACTCCATAATTTCGGGAATTATTTCTGACTACCAAAAGCTGCTAGAGCTTCCCCTAGCGCAATTTACGTCATTAATTATAAATGACTTCGATTCAATTAAAGAAAATGACCTCCACATCCATAGAAGGCTCTTTAATCGACTCCCAGAAAAACATCTAAATGCATACAAAGCGGCTATTTTGAAGAACTCGTTACCAAATGTTCTGAAAGAGCTTGGTGATAATACTTCTCTTAACGACTCTCTAGTTGAGCATTTAGCTCAGTTTGATAAAGTGAAAGAGTGGAATTTACGAACCCACCTAATCATCGATTTTGTATCAGGAATGACAGACCAGTTTTCAATGGAGTTTTTCCATATGTTGAAGGGGATAAATGTTAAATAATCATACAGGCAACAACTTCCACGGAATGAAGCTTAGTCGCCACCCTGTTGCATGGGTATCACAAGTATTAGTTCCTTTGATTAATAGCAATGCTCAGTTGGAAATGAGTAGATATCAGTACGTACCCCAATCCTTCAATGATCACAGATCAACATTTTTGGTACCAACCGCTCAAGTAAACGAGAGCTCACTTCTTGAGATGTTGATGTCTCTAGAACCAGAAACCGAATTGGCCGTACATTCAAAAGTATTCGTTAACAACGAGTGCTATCACATTCCAATGATCGACTTTGGCTCAAAAGGCTCTACACCTTCTGCATCAGAGGCTATTAAAGAACTATGTCGATATTGGAACATGGGCTTCAATCTGTACGAGAGTGGTCGATCATTTCATGGTTATGGCAATCGACTTTTAACAAATGATCAGTGGCTACAATTTATGGGAAGTCTTTTACTCTTAAACAAACCAAGTGGCTATAAGCTTATAGATGAACGGTGGGTCGGACATCGTATTATGGGAGGGTACTCAGCGTTAAGGTGGAGTAAAAATACCTCACACTATAAACGCTTTCCAGTGCATTGTGGTTTCGTCAACGCAGACACTTTCCAAATACAGGAAACTGCTCTCAATTCTATAATTCCCCCTCCGCCGAGATCTATGGGGCCTGCTTTTTAATGAATTGAAGTCTGGAAAATTGATTTTCCAGACTTCAATTTTCTTAAAATTTAACCTATTTTTTGTTTTTTCTGGAAAAGAGCGCTTATTGCTTGCTATCACAAGGTTTCCAGACTTTCTCCAGATGAGCACCTAAAGAGTAATTCGTAGAGAGCCAGTTCCACCCTGGCAGGCGTGGAACTGTGGTCGATAATTAAAAACGGACAGCTCGATAATCCTGAAGGCTTATCTGCTTGGGAGCAATTTTACGCACTAGCAGCCTAATTACATCTAAAAACCAGTACACTTATACTTCATCATAATTTTGCGATACAACCCCACATTATACGGCTTTGGCTCTAGAGCTGGTTTTGTTCATTTTACTTTAAATGACTAAAGCGTTGCTCCAAATTGTTCTAACAACTCACGTTGTGCATCGGTTAGATTTTTGGGTATTTCAACTTGAACCTCCACCAATAGATCGCCCGCTTCACCTTTACGACTTGTCACGCCTTTCCCCGTCATCTTGAATTTACGCCCTGTTTGAGTACCCGCTGGAATTTTGAGTTTAAAGCGACTGTCTAACACATTCACCGTAACTTCCCCCCCTAAAGCCGCAGTAACCATATCAACTTTGGTGTGACAAATAATGTCATTACCATCGCGGTCTAGAAACCCATGTGGTCTGGTTTCAATAATGAATAATAAATCCCCCGAAGGACCACCATTAACGCCTAAACCACCTTTACCGGAGTAACGTATCTTTTCACCATCTTTAATACCCGAAGGGATCTTAACTTTGATTTTTTTCTGTTTACCATTGATTAGCAATTCGACCGTTTTTTCAGCCCCTTGAACCACATCAATAAAGTCTACAGTAAGCGTATATTGGTGATCTTGACCTTTTTGTCCGCGTGGGCGCCCGTGTCCACCACGAGTTTGTGAGAAGAGATCCTCAAACCCTCCACCAAAGCCGCCACGTTGGCGGAAGGCATCACTAAAGAAGTCTTCGAACCCACTGTGACCACCAAAACCACGATTCTCAGATTCAGTATGACAAAATTGGTCATACTGAATGCGCTTTTCTTTGTCTGTTAAAATTTCATAAGCATCTTTTACTTCTTTGAAATTCGCTTCTGCTGTCGCATCTCCGGGATTTTTATCGGGGTGATACTTCACCGCCAACTTCTTGTAGGCTTTTTTAATCTCTTTCTCCGAGGCTCCCTTAGATACACCTAGCACGCTGTAATAATCTCGTTTTGACATGCTAAAAACTCACTCAATTTCTCATTCAAACAAAAAAGGGCGTATGAGTGACCTCTTACGCCCTGAATACCAATAAGTTCACGTCTCCATGATACATAACTCAACGTTTAACAGCTCGAAAGCAATTATCCGTCAGTGGCGTTACTTCATTTCTTCAAACTCAGCATCAACAACATCGTCGTCCTGCTTAGGTTGTTCACCAGCTTGCTGTGCTTGTGCTTTCTGTTGAGTAATTTCCATTAGCTTTTGAGCTGCTTGCATAAGTTCTTGAACTTTAGCGTCGATCACTTCTTTTTCGTCACCAGACTTAGCTAATTCTAGAGCTTCGATAACCGCTTCGATTTTAACTTTCTCGTCTGCAGGTAGAGCTTCACCCGCTTCTTCTACTTGCTTCTTAGTACCGTGAATCATTTGGTCAGCTTGGTTACGTGCAATGACTAGCTCTTCGAACTTCTTGTCCGTTTCTTTGTTAGCTTCTGCCTCTTGTACCATTGCTTCGATCTCTTCCTCAGACAAACCACCTGATGCTTGTATCGTGATCTTTTGCTCTTTACCTGTTGCTTTATCTTTAGCAGATACGTTCAGGATCCCATCCGCGTCTAGGTCGAATGTTACTTCGATTTGTGGCATGCCACGTGGAGCTGGTTGGATACCTTCTAGGTTGAACTGACCAAGAGACTTGTTGTAAGTCGCTTGCTTTCGTTCACCTTGAAGAACGTGGATAGTTACTGCGCTTTGGTTGTCTTCAGCTGTAGAGAACACTTGCACCGCTTTAGTCGGGATAGTTGTGTTTTTCTCGATAAGCTTAGCCATTACCCCGCCCATCGTTTCGATACCGAAAGAGAGAGGAGTAACGTCAAGTAGTAAAACATCTTTAACGTCACCAGCTAGCACTGCACCTTGAACAGCAGCACCCATTGCAACAGCTTCGTCAGGGTTCACATCTTTACGTGGCTCTTTACCGAAGAATTCAGTTACTTTAGCTTGAACCATAGGCATACGAGTTTGACCACCCACTAAGATAACGTCAGTGATTTCGCCTACAGATAGGGCAGCATCTGCAAGAGCTACTTTTAGTGGCTCAAGAGAACGTTGAACTAGGTCTTCAACTAGAGACTCAAGCTTCGCTCGAGTCACTTTGATGTTCATGTGCTTAGGGCCATTCGCATCAGCCGTAACGTAAGGTAGGTTTACGTCAGTTTGAGTAGTAGAAGAAAGCTCGATTTTCGCCTTTTCTGCTGCTTCTTTAACACGCTGCATTGCTAGTGGATCAGTTTTAAGGTCGATACCTTGCTCTTTTTTGAACTCATCTACTAGGTAGTTAATCATGCGGTTATCGAAATCTTCACCACCAAGGTGAGTATCACCGTTAGTTGAAAGAACTTCGAAAGTTTTCTCACCTTCTACTTCATCAATTTCGATGATAGAGATATCGAATGTACCACCACCAAGGTCGTATACAGCGATAGTGCGATCACCACCTTGCTTGTCTAGACCGTAAGCTAGAGCAGCAGCAGTTGGTTCGTTGATGATCCGTTTAACATCTAGGCCTGCGATACGACCAGCATCTTTCGTTGCTTGACGCTGAGCATCGTTGAAGTAAGCAGGAACAGTAACAACTGCGCCAGTTACTTCTTCGCCTAGGAAGTCTTCAGCTGTTTTCTTCATTTTCTTAAGAACTTCAGCAGATACTTGAGGAGCAGCCATTTTTTGGCCTTGCGCTTCAACCCAGGCATCACCGTTGTCAGCCTTAACAATGTTGAAAGGCATGATTTCGATATCGCGTTGAACTTCTTCATCTTCAAAACGACGACCGATTAGACGCTTGATAGCGAATAGGGTGTTTTGAGGGTTAGTAACCGCTTGACGCTTCGCAGGTTGACCAACTAGCGTCTCACCTTCAGTGTATGCGATTACCGAGGCTGTTGTGCGTTCGCCTTCAGTATTTTCTAGTACGCGAGGTTTGTCGCCGTCAAGTACGGCAACACATGAATTTGTTGTCCCTAAGTCAATACCGATAATTTTACTCATAATAAGACCTCTCTTATTAAAATTATTTTTTCTAATGCAAAATATGTAATTCTATTCTTCTATATGAGTACAAGCGTTTAAGTCTTGCACTCTAGTGGTGATAAACAGCAATATTTTTAGACAAGGTTAGTAAAATCGAATACTAAAATCACCTTATCCGATCCTGTTTCCCCAGTCATTATTTGTGGATTGAGATCTGACGGGGTTGCATTGCTTCTGGGACTTCACGGACGAGGTCTACGTGCAGCAAACCATTTCCCATACTCGCTGCTTTAACGGTTACGTAGTCAGCCATCTGGAATTTACGTTCAAAGTTACGCTCTGCGATCCCTTGATAAAGGTAATTAGGTTTAGTTTCTACAGGCTGAACTTCACCGGAAACGATTAACATATTTTCGTTCTGGGTAAGAGTTAGTGCATCTTCAGAAAAACCAGCTACAGCCATCGTAATACGATAGTTGTTTTCGTCTTTCTGCTCGATGTTGTATGGAGGGTAGCCATTACAAGATGGCTTATTCGTGCTACTCTCCGCTAGGTTAAATAGACGTTCAAAACCAATGGCATGACGGTATAGCGGAGAAAAATCTACATTACGCATAATACTATCCTCATAAATAAGCAATAGTTCTTAGTGTTTAGTACACCAAGACCGGAGACAGACTCTATTGCACCACGTAGGCGCCGTAAGACATATGTTCCAGGTGTTAACAGGTTTAAGGAACTCGCTAATGTCGCATACTACAACGTCAACGTTCCTTGATTACAATTGCCCTAGCTTCCCTAAGAAGGCGAAGTGGGCAACTTAAGAACTTCATCTGTCAGTTCGTTTTTTTAAAATATTATCCCAAGAGAAACCTGTCAATACTAACATTAGGTTTTTTTGGTCATTTATAAATTGTTAATTTAGCAAAAGCGCTAGCTCGATTCTGTCAGATTCGATCTAACAGGTTCTTCGCTGGCTCATTCCTACACACAACCCAAATCGCGGGCCTGGATCTGTCAGCATATAATGTATTTTAATGTGACACCCTAAGCGCCAAAACGCACATCAAAACAAAACCCTGAGCACTTAAACGTCCCCTCCCCCTTTGTCACAAATCGCAATGCTGGAAATACTGACCCGTAGTTGGTGTACAGAATGATGTGATCCGCTCGCTCGTGAAGAAACCATTCACCAAAGCCAGCGCCATTTAATTCGATGAAAAAGTCACGGATTTCATGGAAAGCAAAACGACGCGACCCCAATAGCGGAAACTGCTGCTTGATAGCTTCAACGAACCCTTGGTCTTTTAACGCTGCGATATCAGCCTGCTGCTCGGGCGATTGACGACGACTGAACATTTTCAAACGCTGGATTTTGGAAACCCAATCAGACTTTTTTTTCGCCTCATCACGACACTTTTTGACTTGAGAGCGCAACTTCAATACCGCCAAAGGACTAGAGATATCATTTTTTGGTGAGCTTTCGTGCCCCAGCGGCGAAACGCTGGTCGATGAATTTGAATTAGAGAGAGTTGGGATTGAGTTTTGTTGCGCCATGAGAATTTCCTTTCTGTTTGAGTATCACTTTTCGGAGCCGCTTGGCTGTCCGCTCTCTCAACATCGTTCTGCTTTGCAAGGGCGCACAGCGGCAAAGCCTCCCTTGAAAAACAGGTTGTGGGGAGAGACGGTTAACAGCCTGCGAACCCAAAAATGAAGCGAGTGAAAGAAATCGGCGCATAAGAAAACAAGCCCTTATTCGAACTTATTCAAAGACAGAGAGATCAACGAGGAGAGAGGACGAGGTGCCTCGAACGAAGAGAGAAGTGCCTTGGGTGATTGTTCTCAGGAACGTAGAAGCTCATCGAGCAGGCTCGATAAAGCAACTCAAGTTGTCGACAGAGGAGCAAAACGAAGGAATAAACCGAGCGGAGCGAGAACGTCCCAGTGAAGAAGCATCAACAACAGAACCACTCTATTAGAGATAAAACGAAGCACACGTGATAAAAATCAAGTGATAACGACCAGAAAATGAACCATGACCTATGTCCTTATACAATTCATCTCACCTTTCTCTTTGAGAAAGCGTTCATACCTCCTTTTTACTGTGCCACGATCGAGTCCCAATACCTTTGCAGCATAAGTATAGTTTCCTAGGGAATGAATCATGCATTCATCCAACAGCCCCCCTCCACCGCTTTCATCACCACACTCATATCAGGATCGCTATTAGAACTGACATAAACCAACAATCGAGCAGCAAGACATTTCCGAACTTTCAACAGATCGACTAGCATTTGCTTTTCAGTCCTATGCAGTAGCAGATGAATAACTTCCTGATCATCAATATGACCCACTTCCACTCGATAGGTTCCTGTACCTTGGACTTTATCAATCAACGTATTTAATCGATGAGTTTTAACCTTCTTAGAAAAAGGTTTCATTTTCTAACATTGAGGCAAAACACTGCTGTTCAAAGAGAGCGGTCAACATGATGTAGAGCTCATCCTAATGAGTGAATTTGGCTTGATAATTGAGGTTAATTTCGTTCATTTGCCATAAATTTTCCTCTAGGTGGCCCTTGGCATTCCTGCCTATACTCAGCATGGTCTTCAGCTCTTTCTTACATTTAGAATATTGAGGCTGTTTTATCTTTGGCTTGATGAACTCTACCAAAAACTCATTTCTTTTTTTTGTAGGCCAATAGGCTTGGCTTTGGTCAAATGAATAATAACGAGAGGGGAGGCGTTTGAAATCGTTTGGTCTATTGCTTGATAGTACTTTAAGTTAAGGCTCATGAATGGTCGCTAACTCTTATAATCCGGTGGAAGAACGTCCGAAAAGCCTGAGCTCAAGGTAGTCAAGGTGATACAACCGCGCCTCAGCCCAAACATAATTAACAATTAAGGCGTGACTTGAACACGCTAAGAATAACAAGGTTAATCTCGTTATTTAAGTTTATTCAGTACGTTGAAGAATTCTTTGAATTCAACCGTAAATAGAGCACCGACTATTACTGGTAGACCGCTATTAAAAGCGGACCTGCTTAAATTTCCCAACGCCGATAGCAGATCGCTCTTTTAAAATCACGTCTAGTGCTCTCTCAAATACGTACTTATTGCCCTTAATTAAGTCTCGTGCACCACCACTGTTAAACCAGATGAAAGAATAATATTCAGAGTAATTTGATAAGGTTGTTTTGAAAACAACCCCCATTGTCCCCGTTTAGACACCCATTAAACTTAAACCTTTATTAATTAAAAATATTCTTAAAAGGTTTAATTTGTATCTTTAGTGCTTTATATTGGTTACATGAAATTAAGGCATTAAGGGCACCCAATGACCACCATCATCGATTCATTAGAACTTGTTTGTGAACGTATGCAGCAAGAGCAGTCAGATCTGAAAGCCGTTATCAAAGAGCGTATGCAGATCAAAGTAACTGATACAGAAATTGAGGGGAGTGTCGATAGGCTTATCTATAATCACTCATTGAAGAAGAAAGAGCTTCAAGAGCTGTTTGGCTTATCTCGTGTGACCTTCAATTCTAGAATAGATGAAGCAACCGAGCAGGGCGTCGTTGGCGCTCCTATTATCCAAGGACGCACTCACCTGTATAATCGCTTCGACGTCGCCAATATGATGGAGTTCATGAACTTTCCTAAGTACAACCAGCGCTTTGAACCGACAACCGTTGTAGTGGAAAACCATAAAGGGGGCACTGGCAAATCCACCACGACAGTAACCCTAGCGACCACTGCTGCGCTTGATCTTAATCTTAATGCACGCTGCCTAGTGATAGATTTAGATCCCCAAGGCTCAACAGGCCAAAACCTGATTCATCAAGCCGACGATGAATCAGTCTACATGACAGCTGTTGATATCGCGCTAGCAGGCCAAGAGCCCGAAGGTGATTTTTCTCAATACCTTAATGACTACCGTTATGACGAGTTAGTTAAAGCGATTCCGTTTAAGACTCACCTCCCTAACTTAGATGTGATTCCTGCCTTCCCATCAGACGAACGCTTTGTCGATTCTTACTGGGGGCAAGATGAAATAGGTCAACGGAATTTGCTGAGTGTGTTGCGTGAAAAAATCTTACCCATACTTAAAGAAGAGTACGACCTAATCTTCATCGATACGCCCCCACAGAACTCTCCAATTCTCTGGGCAGTGAATGAGGCGGCTGATGCGGTCTTGATTCCAGTCACCCCACGAGAGTTTGATTTTGCCTCAACGAGTAACTACATGGCCACTATGCCAGGTACATTTAGAGCATTACCATCACAAGGAAAAAATTTAAAGTGGGCTAAATTGCTTCCAGTGAACTTCGATGAGAAGAGCGCTCATGAAGTTAAAGTGTTTGATAAATTGCTGCGTGCGGCGCAAGGGCATTTATTATCAACAGCGATCCGTCACTCTGAAGCGTTTGTCGCGGCTGCGGAAAGCAACCGTACAGTACTGGATATTCGAAAATCAGAGCAGATTTGTAGTGGTAAACAATTTGATTTAGCTATGACATCGGTGAATGCCGTGTACCACCAATTCATCACTGAAATTAAGCAGCTAGCAACAAAAGGGCTATAACATGTTACGACCTCAAGACAAGCGAACCGGCTTTAACCAAGGCAATCAATTAGGAAAACGAGTTAAAGCCGAACCCCCTAAAAAAACATTCACGTTTGCTAGCGGTAAAACAGCCACTGCAGAAAGAGTGGTGGTTAAATCAGATGAACTTGAAGTTAAAACTGCAATTCACCCTTTAAATCCACGTCGCCAAGATTCGCTTACGCTTGATGCTGTGCGTGATATATTACCAAGCGTTCAGGAAGAGGGCGTACATACTGAAGGCGTCGCGACCAAAGACGGGCAGGGCACTTACCAGTTACTTGATAGCTCACGTCGCCGTTTCACTTGCATCCATGCTAAAAAAGATTTACCTCTATGGGTTATTGAAGGGGAGATCGACCAAGCTGATTTGCTCGCTTTTATTCAAACTACTCAATCTGTAAAGCGCTTGTCTTACCGAGAATTGGGAGCTGATTACAAAAGCGTGATGCAAGCACAAGGCTTTACGAAGCTCGATGAACTAGCTGACTATCTGAATATTGGACGTGAAACTTGCCGAAAGCGCTTTGCTGCAGCATCAGTTGATCAGCGTTTGATTGAGGTCTTTCCTGATTGCGAAGGGATCCCAAATGGTTACTACGCTAAGCTGGCTAAAGTGGAAAAGCAGTTAGATAAAGAAGGTACTACAACGGCACATTTCATCAGTTCACTTAAGGTGGATGTAGATAATTTAGTCTCTGTAGAAGATAAACAAAAGCAAGTTCTTGCTCAGATGGAGTCGAAGCTTTTAAAGGGTAAAGATAAAATAAGCTGGAAGACTAAACCATTAGCGCTGTTCGATGACAAGAACAAGTATGCAAAGGTATCTCACAGCAGTGATAAGCGGGGGCTTAAGATTGAATTGAGTAGATTGCCCGTTGATGTGTATGACGATATCATACGGTTTGTTTCTGAAAAAGTGCAAGATAAGTAAATAACAACCCCGCCAATGAGCGGGGTTTTTAATGGGGACAATGGGGGTTGTTTTGCCCTATGAACAACAAACCACCTCATTATTTAGATGTCATAACAAAGTTGATGAATATAAAACTTGAGATCAGTATCACTGAAGGTAACAAATTTTTAGTGTTAGCTGCAAAACACTAAAAATCTGTTACCTGAAAATCATAATTCCATTAACTCTAACCTGTGATAGAAAATAGAATCAAACTGCATATCTGCAGGCATTACGATAATACCCATCCTAACACTTTCAATGGCGAGTTTATGGTGTTTACTTAACTCACCATTGACAGGGTATGAAAGTACAATATTAAAGGCTTCTTTTGCGAGTTTTAACATCGGGTTATCAGGTGCTAGCTCTTCAGCTAACTTTGCTCTTTCCAATGCCTCACCTTTATTGTCACTTTTTTGCTTCCATTGGAAAAGGAACTCAAGCGCAACAATACTCTTTCCTCGATAACGAGCTTTATAACCATACGATCCAGACTCTTCATCAACCAAAAAGCTTAGCTCTTTTCTCACTTCTTCGTTAGAAGCAAGCTCTTCGATTGGCTTACGAATACATCGTTCCATGAAGACCTTGTTGTTGGTATAACTGGATTTGGTTAACTTCCCTTGCTCATCTAAGAGACCGAATAAACCATGTAATTGCGCTATCGATTGCTCATGCAACTTCATTCCAGGCTTTTTAAAGCGAGATAGAATAGTGTAAAGGCGCTTAGAATGTTCTGACTTCAAACTACGAAAAGATAAATGGTTAATTTGAGCGTGGCCAGCTGACTGAGCAAGATAAGCATCCATTAATTCAGCGTTAGGCACCATAATTAGCGCCCCTTTTTTATACGCAACTCGACTAAAAAGAGGCATAAAATCAAATTCTTGATCAGCATCGTTCATTAAGCCTACTTTGCGCGATGAGAGCCTTTTAGCCATAGGCTTTAATGTTGGATAAAGCTGCTTTGCTGAAAGACCAAACCACTCCTTTAACACTTCAGATTGAAACGTATATTCAGGTGCGTATACGTGTCGACCTTCCTGATACGCAACCCAATGGTCTTCGTGTAGTCGAGAGAGGAAGAGTGCAAATGTATCATGCTCTCTCGCCGTCAGTCCTAGCTGGCTAAAAACTAAAGCATGGCTTTTCTTAAAAAAGTCATTAGGCAATTCACGGTAGTCTTCAGTTGTGATCAACTGTCGATGGTCAGTCATAGTAATTAGTTTCAGGTAACAGATTATTAGTGTAGTACAAGGATAAGACTAAATTTCAGTAACCTCAAGAACGTAATTCACAATTTTAGACTAAATTCCTGTAACCTTAATAGAAATACTAAAATGAAACACTCAATATCAAGACTTATGGGATAAAGTCTGTTTGGACACTAAAAAAATGTAACCTTCACACTAAAATTTAGATCAATAACACTAATTTCTTGTTACCCCCAGACTAATTAAAAGATCAACAAGACTAACTACAAGATCAATCACACTAATAATATGTTGCCAAAACCTCAATATCATTATGATTTTAAAGTGTTTTTTAGCAATTATAGATCTTATATAAATTATAGATCATATAGAGGTTATATACTGTTATAGAGATTGTGGATAATGTGGATAAACTCAATTTAGTAAATAAAAAAACTACTTATCCACATAAAATAAAGAATATTAGAAAAACTAGCTTAACGTTCATCGATCAATGTTTTTCTACTTTCCTACTACGGACTTCCAATTTCCGTAAGTATTGGTGCCATAGAGAGTAACGAATGCATAAACCTGACGGGCAACGCTTTGGCGTTGCTTTGTCGGATTTGTGTATGGACAACTATTCGCTCGTTCCTCACGAAAGTTGTCCATACACAAATCTAGGTTTAGAAACCTTCAATATATGATCTGAGGGAGATCTTTTAATCTCGTTGTATATTGGGGCGACAAAAAGTACGGTTCATCAGCCACTTCTGAGTGGCTTTGTTTCCGTAATCAACCCACTTTGTCTTTTGATGTCATTAGGCGACTCGATAGCTCTCGGTCATACCAAGCTGCATAAATCGATTTAATATTGATGCCGCTTGCATCATTTCCTGTTGTTGATTGTTAAAGTCTCTACTGTGTAATTTGGGGCCAATAATTGTTTTGTAACGCTACATTGCATTATCTGAGACATTCCGTTTTCCATACTGCTTTGTCTTTTGCCTGCGCGTGGGACTTAATGCAGAGTACACCACCAAATTGCTCACCCTTTTAGGGTTATGAGCGTCGTCAGCATACAGATTTTCTTTGGGAGGAATCGCTATGTCAGTTTCTGGAAATTCGCTCGCTAATGCGTCATAGACGTCATCGGTATCGTATATTTTATCTGCTGAAATATGGCCAACTTCCACATCAACTTGCCCACACAATTCTTCGACAACCTGAAAATGGTTCTATCGCAAACTTTGAAGCTTTAGGTTAGGATTTGTTCAATTTCCACTCAACACTCTGAATCGTCATGTTTAAAGGCTGCCACTTTCCCTCTGAAGTCATTCTCGAAACCGTACACTATCTCTATCTGGCAGGGTAGTTGTCACTGTTAGAATTTAACCAGTTTGGGCGATAAAGAGTAATTGTGTCTCGTATCTCAGTAGAAAGAAAAGAAGCTATATTGAAGAAGCTATTACCTCCATATTCGATGTCAGTTAAAGAAGTGTCAGAAGACGAAGGAATTAGCACTGCGCCCCTGTATCATTGGCGCCAGCAACTCAGACATTCAGGAGCCGCCGTCCCAAATACCAACACTTCATCAGAGCAGTGGTCTGCTCAAACTAAACTTGCCATTATCGCTAAAACCAACTCAATGATAGAAAGTGAACTCAACCAATATGATCGTGAAAAAGGTCTTTTTCCAGAACAAATCCAAAGCTGGCGCCGCGAATGTATGCAAGGGTTTAAGTCGAGTAAAGAGCGGGAAGCTGAAGCAAAGAAGCAGGCTAAAGCTGACAAACTTGAAATCAAAGAGTTG
>NZ_JBGOOI010000075.1:0-21304 GCF_041439605.1 Vibrio sp. 1F169
CTGATCAGATCGTAGGTTCTTGATTTAGTTCCATTGAATTACGCAACAAAGCCGATGCGATCATAAAAAACACGGTTGGGTTGATGCCGTCTTCATCGCCATACTCAATGCCTTCGCGCTTAACACCGACAGCGATTGCCGGCTCAGTGACAGCCTTGCTTTTTGAGTGTGGGTAAGCGATGCCATCCATCGAGGTGATACTTTGAGATTCACGAATTTCGATGTCTGCCAAGAATGCTTCTTTATTACTGATTCGGTTGTTCTCAAATAACATGCCTGCCAATTCTTCAAACAGTTCTTTTTTATTATTCGCTTGAAGGTTGTTATTAATTAAGTTGACGTTGGTTAGCTGTGTGATCATTTATTAACTCATTCACTATTGAAGTTCTTGAATTAAAATTAATGGATTAACCCGATTCGCGAAATAGCAAATAAAAGCCCTTCACTGTACATTTGTACCAAGCAAAATTAAGTGTGATTTGCATCATTCATCCAGTGTGAGATGAGTCATATTTGATGGTGTACTTCGGTGTTGAAATAACTTTCTGTAGGAACAAAAATGCCCCGCAAAGCAGGGCATGATCAATGTTTGTATCTACTCGGGAGAGCTAGATTTACTTGATAGAGCTAGCTGTAAGCGCGCGCCACGCGTCCAACGCAATCTAGTTTGTAACTCTCAGCGTAAGCGGGAATGAATACAGATTGGCCTTTCTCAATTACGCAGGTTTCGCCGCATTGGTGAGTGAGCACCATAGATTCGTCGAGCGGCAATAGGATCTCGGCACCTTCGGTGGTGATCTGTCGTTGATGTGAGTTCTGCACGATAGAGAACTTAAAATCTTCGACTGGAATTTGATATTCCATCACATCACCTTGCTCTATCGGGCTGAGCAGCAATCTATCCGCAGGCTTTTCATTGAATTGAGTACAAGAGACTAATTCATTGATATCCATGTACTTAGGCGTCAACCCTGCGCGGAGTACATTGTCTGAATTTGCCATCACTTCTAAGCCCGTACCTTTAATGTAAGCGTGCGGTGTCTCGGCATCCAGATACATCGCTTGCCCCGGCTTTAAGGTGATCACGTTCAATAGCAGCGGAGCGAACAAGCCGACATCACCTGGGTATTGAGCTTCCAGCTCTGAAATCAACTGAAACACAGGTGTATCTGAAAGCTTGGCCTTCATCAGTAACATAGTCAGCGCCATGCCTTTTTGTTCTCCTTGCAAAGACAATAAGCTCGCGAAGAAACTCGCTAAACCATTGGGGGTTTGATCGCCCGCGAGATCGTTTACCATCGAATGCAGCTCTGGAATATCGAGGTAGTGGAAGTGCTCAAGAATCTCGCTGATTGATCGAAAACCATTCATCGCGGTGTAGTCTGTTAGGGCATACACCAGTTCTGGCTTGTGGTTGGCATCCTTGTAGTTACGGTTCCCCGCTGTCATCGGAATGCCTTGCTGCTCTTCTAGTGCATAGCCAGATTCCGCTTGCTGCTTGTTCGGGTGTACTTGAACCGAGAGCGCTTTCTCAGCAGCTAACACCTTGAATAGATATGGCAGCTCACCAAAACGACTTGCTACTTTCTCGCTTAAAAACAGGTTTAGGTTCTTAGAAATCAAGCTCGATAATGTAGTCTGCTGCCCGTTATCAGTGACCATTGAGCAACCATTCGGGTGAGCACCCATCCAGATCTCCGCTTGCGGTTCACCAGATTGGTTATCAATACCAAACAGTTGGCTAAACGAAGAAGGACTACCCCATGCGTAGTTTTGAATCACGTTAGTCATAGGGTAGAAAAAGCGTTGTACGAACGAGTCGTTCGCTAAAGAAAAATCAGACATCGAAATCACCATGAAGGGGAACATGGCTTGAGCTCTACTCGACCTATTGAAATGCGAGTAGAAGGGCTCAAGCCATTGGAGTTGAAATGGCTTAAGCCGCTGCTGTCGTTAGCTTGGCTTTGCGTAGATTTTTAAGCGCGATACAAGTAACCGCAGTCACACCCGCACCTGATGCCATGCACAGAAGTGCCAGCATTGGGTAGTTCATTGCGCCTAGTAGAGCAACAACCGGACCACCGTGAGCAACGCTGTTGGTGATACCGAATGAGAACGCCATAACAGCTGCCGTCATTGAACCAAGCACGTTGGCAGGGATAACCGACATTGGATCTTGAGCCGCGAAAGGAATCGCACCTTCAGAGATACCCACCAAGCCCATTGCGCCTGCTGCCTTACCTGCTTCGATTTCAGATGATTCGAACAGGTCGAACTTGCGGCCAAGTCTGGTTGCGATAGCCATACCCAGTGGAGCCACAGGAATTGCACACGCCATCGCACCCATGAATTGAGTTTGACCGCTGGCAATCATGCCGACCGAGAAAAGGAATGCCACCTTGTTGAATGGACCGCCCATATCGAAACCGGCCATGCCACCAAGGACGATGCCAAGCAGAACCACGTTGCCTGTGCTCATGCTCGTTAGTAGTGCAGTAAGAGCATCCATCAGCCCAGCGATAGGTGCGCCGATAACAAAAATGAACAGACCTGCGATGAACAAAGAGCCAGTGATCGGAGCGATCAGGATAGGCACAAGCGGTTGAACGAATTTGTGGTAGTTAAACGAGGTAATCCATTTAACGAAGTAGCCGACCAATAGACCGGCAATGATTGCGCCGATGAAGCCTGTACCTGCGTCAGCGCCGTAGAAAGAACCGTTGTTGGCAATCCAACCGCCAATCAAACCTGGGGTTAGAGCAGGGCGGTCAGCAATCGCGTAAGCAATGTAGCCCGCCAAGATTGGGATCATCAATGTGAAGGCAACCACACCGACTTCTAGAATTTGGTTCCACATGCTGCCAGCAGGAATCGCCATGCCTGATTCACTTGGCTCACCGCCAATGGCTAGTGCTAGGGCAATCAAAAGGCCGCCAGTCACCACGAATGGGATCATGTGAGATACGCCATTCATCAAGTAACGATAAAGGTCTGAACGCGCTTGTGAGGCTTTTTCTACAACAGATTGGTTGGTCGGCGTTTGTTCAGCTTGGTAACTAGGTGCATTAAGAGCTTGCTTAATCAAGCCTTGCGCATCTTTGATTGGCGCTTTTACGTTGGTGCTAATGACACGTTTTCCGGCAAAGCGAGCCATGTCGACCTGTTTATCACAAGCCACGACAATCGCGTCTGCACGTTCGATCTCTTCTTGAGTCGGGCTGTTTTTAACACCAATAGAACCGTTAGTTTCGACCTTGATGTCGTAGCCAAGAGCCGCTGCGCCTTTCTCTAGTGCTTCAGCGGCCAAATAAGTGTGTGCAACGCCAGCTGGGCAACCGGTCACACCAATGATGAAGCCTTGTTTCTCAACGTTGTTTTCCGCTTCTGAAGGCTCAGGTTTGGTAAGCAGTAGTTCTAATGCTTCTTGTTCAGATTGAGCATTCATGAAGCTTTCGATAAAGCCTTCTTCAATCAGTTTTGAAGAAAGCTCTGCCAATACTTCGATGTGGTGATCATCGCCGCCATCTGGAGACGCAATCATGAAGAAGAGTTTTGATGGTTGGCCGTCATCTGCGCCGTACTCGATACCCTGCTTGTGGACGCCGATAACAACTGCAGGTTTGATCACCGCGCTGCTTTTCGCATGTGGCAGGGCAATGCCCTCTTCAAACCCGGTATTACCTTGTTCTTCACGCGCCTTAATGTCGGCAAGAAACTGTGCTTTGTCTGAGATTCTGCCTTGTGCGTACAGCAGGTCTATTAGCTCTTTAAATACGTCTTCTTTTGAATTAGCGCTAAGCGAAAGCTTAATCAAATCTTGATTGATCAATGTCGTGATCATAATGAACCCCTACTCTGTTTTTATTTTGTTAGGGGTATTCTGGAATCTACGGCTTACCTTCTGTAGTGAAGAAAAAACGCATTTACTGGATGATTGTTGCGTTATAAGTGGAGTGTGATTTTGATCGGTCGAGTGGCTGTTTTAAGGGCGGTGTTGACAGAGTTTAAGATGTGTTGAGGCTTTTATTTATAAGGGATTCAGCGTATTTGTTTATCAGAGCAGGAACGTGCTATGTCAGTTTTGGTACTGGAAATTTATTTCCGTGACTGGATTTTTGTAACCTAGATCTCAAATTGTGATTTTGCTCAATAGCGCTATGTTTCACTAAGGGGTATATCTATTCCCGTAGCCTTATTGCTGCCCATTAGAGTTCGAATAATGATATTTCATGACTTAATCTCGTCTGTATTAAATGAGCGAGAACCGTTTCATAACATCTGGTTTGCTGGAGATTTTCACACGCCTTCAGCGTGCAGTTATCAGGTGAACTTTCCGCGCTTAGAGCTAGTGCTAGACGGAGAGTATATTAATGAAATGGAGAGTCATGATCGCAAAATAACCAACGTTATCGCCAAAGCCGGAGACGCGATTTTCATCCCACCCAACTGCTGGAACAAGCCAAACTGGGATACAGACTGCTCGGTGTTGAGCATGTTGTTTGGTCGTCGTCAGCTTGGTTTAAGCTTGGTGAGCAAGCGCAAAGGCGAGGAGAGCTTTTACGATATTCAAAAGCACAGTATTCAGACTCGCTCTGGTTTTGCGATTGATAATATTTTGGAGGCGCTTAGCTCGTTAGCGAGAGAGAGTAACAAGCAGCCGATGGACGAGTTATTGCTGCAAGCTCTACTGCAATACAGTAAAACCATGCTGGAAGCGCCCGTAGAAAAATCTCATAGCCGAGTACAGGATGTGTATCAAGGGATTTGTATCTACATTCAAGAGAACTTCCACCGCCAGATCACCCGAGACAGCATTGCCTCGCGCTTTAGCATTTCATCCAATCACTTGTCGCGAATGTTCCGTCAACAAGGCCACATGACGCTAGCAGAATACATCACCCGCGTGCGGGTCGACCGTGCCAAGTTCATGCTCAAGAAGTACAACTTCAAGCTCAATGAAGTGGCTGTACGTTGCGGTTTTAAGGATGTGAACTACTTCTGTCGAGTATTTAAGAATCGCACCGGAAGAACGCCGACTGAATATCGAGGCTCTATTTAGTTAAGCCGTCTTTTTAAGTCGGAGCGTATTTTTTTGTTGAGCCGTATTTTGGAGTGAGTAGCCTTAAAGTAGGCGAGATGAGATATACATCAACAAGGCTTGTAAATCGACACTGCTTCGAGTCTTTTGCAAACGCTCGTTGACCTGATCGTGAAGTAGGTTTCTAGTTAGGTTGGTAGCCGCCACAATGTGTTCATGTTGCGGCTTGGTTGGCAGTACTAAAGCGATAGCTACGTGTACTTGGCCAATTTGAGATGCCCAGTCAATCGGGTTGTCACTGACGATGACCGCGATCGAGAGATCTTGAGTAGATTCAAACATCACATGTGGCAGTGCGATACCTGGTGACACGCAGGTTGAAGAGCGTTCTTCTCGCTTAATGAAAGCCAAAATCAGCTCATCTGGATCTTCTGGATAAACGAGGTGAGCGAGCCCTTTCAAGCACTCAAATTTTGTCAGTTGAGTTTGCGCCTTAGCGTGGTGCCACTTGATGTCACAAGGCGGGCATATCTGAGGCATACGCTGGATTAAGTCGTTCGAGAACTCATGATTCACTTGTGAGCCAACCATGTCGTAATGCTCAGCAATCACGTCTTTTATTACAAAACATGCGAGTTCAGCATCAATACCTACTGCGGTTATCTGGCATAAATCCCCCCGGAGTAAACCCACTTGTAACATCGCGACAGATTTGGAGAGATCAGCGGTTCGATTTTGAGTGATGTTGATAATGCGGATGTTGCTTTTGAACTTCTTCGCTAAACGAGTCAACGGCTGCGCGACGTGTGAGTTCGCGGCAGGATCGTCAACGAAGAAGGTGATCTGATATTCATTCATGAAAGGTTTAAGTTCGACAATGCTTGATAAAGACTTTATCGACACTCAATAACACCTCTTCCATGGGAATGAAGACGGTTTTCGCGGGGTCAAATCGGCTTGGTTGTTCGATGTCGATATCAGAGACGATCAACACTTTGTCTGCGAGGGTAATATCCTGGCCTGTCAGTAAGTTTTCAATCCCCATAGCGCCTTGAGTCTCAACCTTGATTGAAACATTGAATTTTGGGGCCGTTTTATTTAGTGCATCAGCTGCCATATAGGTGTGCGCAATGCCTGTAGGGCACGCAGTTACCGCTACAATTCTCATTATTATTCTCGGTGTGCTTAGATCGACAGTTTACTTGGATCGATGGGACTATCTGAATCTAGGAAGTTTATGGATTCCCGTTTTTAATTCAAAGGTGAACGTCACACTCTTGCTTCTTGGTTACAATTATCCAGTTAATGCACCTTTCGTCCTATATATCGAGCGGCCTTGCCTCGTTAGTCTTTTCATATTATTAACCTCTTTATCTCATTTACTTAAATTGGTACTCGGACGAGGCAGCACATGGACATCACTGACATTATAGAGCCGGAGATTATCTGTCTGGATTTACAAGCAGACTCTAAACAGGCGGTATTTGAAGAGCTTGTCGAACTGCTCGACCGTGCCGGTAAGCTCTCTAATAAAAGTGCATTCCTTGATGACATCTGGAAGCGTGAGGCCATTGGTAATACGGGCTTTGATGATGGTATTGCGATTCCACATGCGAAAAGTACCGCCGTTGCCAAACCTGCTGTGGCGGTAGGTATTAGTCGAACGGGTATCGATTATGGCGCAGACGGCGGCGAACTGTCGGATGTGTTCTTTATGCTCGCCTCACCAGACAATAGCGATGATCATCATATTGAGGTTCTGGCTCAGATCTCAACTCGATTGATCGAAGATGGTTTTGTTACAAAATTAAAGGCGGTAGAGTCGGTCGAGGAAGCTCAAGAGCTGTTTCTCGAAGCGAATTCTGAATCTTTCGATAGCTACGCTTCTAGTCATCATGAAGTTTACAGCGAACCATTAAGCCCGTGGGCTCAGTCTCTTAATCGTCTTAAAGAACACTTGTTGTACGGTACTTCGCACATGATCCCATTTGTGGTCGCGGGTGGGGTACTTTTGTCTTTGTCGGTAATGATGTCTGGTCATGGCGCAGTGCCTGAGAGCGGTGTTCTGGCTGACATTGCACAGATGGGCATCGCGGGGTTAACCCTGTTTACTGCGGTACTCGGTGGTTACATCGCGTATTCGATGGCTGACAAACCGGGTTTAGCGCCCGGAATGATCGGCTCTTGGGTCGCGGTCAATCAATACAACACCGGATTCCTCGGTGCGATAGTGGTCGGTTTCTTCGCGGGCTTTGTGGTTAATCTACTTAAGAAGATCAAGCTGCCAGACAGCATGATCTCGCTGAGCTCGATCTTCATCTATCCACTAGTCGGCACCTTTGTTACCTGTGGTGCGGTGATGTGGGTGATTGGTTCTCCTATTGCCCAAGTGATGCTAGAGATGAACCAAATGCTGACTGGCATGGCAGGCTCAGGAAAAGTGGTGCTAGGCAGTATTTTAGGGGCGATGACGGCCTTTGATATGGGCGGCCCAATCAACAAAGTGGCGACGCTGTTTGCTCAAACGCAGGTGAACACTCAACCTTGGCTAATGGGCGGCGTCGGTATTGCCATTTGTACGCCACCATTAGGTATGGCTCTTGCAACTTTCATATCACCTAAGAAATTTAAAAGAGACGAGCGTGAAGCGGGTAAAGCCGCCGGTATCATGGGAATGATCGGCATCAGTGAAGGCGCGATTCCTTTTGCTGCCGCCGACCCTGCGCGCGTTCTGCCTGCTGTTGTTGCTGGTGGCGTAGTTGGTAACGTGGTCGGCTTTATGTTCCATGTAGTGAACCATGCACCATGGGGCGGCTGGATTGTATTGCCAGTGGTTGATGGCAAGATTGGCTATATCGTCGGCACACTAGCAGGTGCTCTAACGACGGCTCTGATTGTGATACTGCTGAAAAAGAACGTGGTCGAAGGCGAAGCGAATTCTAATCAGTTCACGGGTGGCTCGGTAACGGAAGAAGGGCAAGCGGATGTATTAGCGATCACTTCTTGTCCATCTGGTGTTGCTCATACGTTTCTTGCGGCTAGGTCTTTGGAAAAGGCGGCTCATCATCTTGGGGTTCGGATTAAAGTCGAAACGCAGGGGGCCAACGGAATCGGCAATCGCATCACACAAAAAGATATTGAACGGGCGAGGTTGGTGATTTTTGCTCATGATGTGGCAATTAAAGAGATCGAACGCTTTGCGAACGTGAAAACCTTAGACGTCAGCACCAAAGAGGCGATGCTCAATGCTCAGGCGTTGATCATGAGGAAAGTATAAAAGCCATCGGCTTTAAGATTGGCTGAAAGGCAATAAATAAAAAGACGCCCAAGTATTAGTAGTAATACTTGGGCGTCTTTTTGTAGATCTGAGCCTATATACGCTCAGTTACTAAAAAGGGTGGTACTTGAAGATGTCTTCAACCATTGAGTTGAGTAGTTCTGTGTCATCGCAGGTTTTTGCATAAGTGCGTAGTCCTGCAATTTGAACCTGAACGTGGCGAGCTAGTTGAGTAGGTTCTCGATCTTTACTTATCTCACCTAAATCTTGCGCTTCGGCAATCAGCTTAGCGAACTCGCCTTCCATGATTTTGAGTGATTTCTTGGCTTCTTCTAATAATTCAGCGTGCTCATCCGTCAGTTCAGCTACTGTTTTAGCCAGCATACACATGCCGTTAGGCGCGCTTTTTTTCGATTCGACAACGGCACGTTTTACGAAGTTTTCTAGTGCTTTGATTGGAGAGTCGGTTTCGCTGCGAAAGCGGTTCAAATTGTGAATGCCGAGTTCGGTATAGCGAGCCAATGTCTCTTTAAACAAGCCTTCTTTGCTGCCAAAAGCCGCATAAATACTGCCGGGACGCATATCAATCACGTCCTGTAGATTGCGCATAGAAGTTGCGTGAAAGCCCTTTTCCCAATACAGGTTAGTCGCTTTATCTACTACGTCTTGTCTATCGAACTTCGCTGTCTTGGCCATAACATCTACTTCATTAATCTGAACATATGTTCAATATTTTAAGATGAACACTCGTTCTAGTAAAGGAGTGTCTGGTTACTCTGGCAATCTCGCAAAGATCGATAGCATTAATCGGTAATAAAAAACTCTAATCATCAACAACTTCGACGGTTTTATGTTGTGCGCCGTAATAGGTACCTTCATCGATGGTGTACATCAGCGTTTCTTTGCACTCTGGGCAATCGAATTCTTCATTGGGTTCGATTGCTTCCTCTTCTACCCATTCCCATCCAATGTGTTCTTCGCAAGCGGGGCAATCCATAAAAATACCTCTCAGCTGTTGTCGCATATTTACTGCGAGCTTCTACTTAATAAGCTCGGCAGTATACATATTTGAGACTGAATATGGTTTTGTTGCAGCGCTCAAATAACCTTCACTCTTTCTATTCTCATTGAGCCCGTTATCATAGTCAGCCTTTCAGTTAGGTTGGCTAATTAACCAATGCCTTACAGAAATAACGACTCCAAACATCATTATTTAAGAAGCATACTTATCGGCTGACCAATCATTCTGACTATAGCTGTCCGATGATATCCTCAACAGTTGACAGAATGAAGAGCGAACCCTCGATGGTACTGGCTCGACGGTAAGATATCCTGAGCACTATTGGAGCCTGTCATTACCTGAGAATGGTGTTTAAGTTGCCTCTGCGCCAAGCGTAGGGTTTCACCGAAAACCTGCTAGAAATTCTGGGCATGAAGCACCTTCAATGCCCAGATTATACCCTGCAGTCAAAGCGACTCAGTCAGCTTGACTTTTCAACACCACGAGTTAAAAAATGTGATAAACCCGATACCAACATTGTCGCTATCGCGATTGATTTTACAGGGCTGAAACGGTTTGGTAAGGATGAATGGCACCAGGAAAAACATAAGGTTAATGTCAAACGTAGCTGGAGAAAAGCGCACTTTGCGGTTGATCGTCATCACTGGATCTAGAGCTCCATATTAACCGATAAAAACACGATGGATGATCAGGTTATCGGGCCGTTATGTCAGTCCATCATTACGGATGTTAAGCACGTAAGTGCCGACAAAATGTATGATACCAATGCGGTGTACCAGACATTAGAAGAGCATTTTCCGAATGCTGATATTGTAACCGCCAAAAGACAATACGTTTGCGGATGACGGACATCATCCCAGAGAATGAGCAACCTGATAGGTTGTTCCGCCCTTGGTATTACCGATTGGTAGAGGGGACGGCAATATGGAAAAAGGAATATTTCAGAAACGACCATGCAATGTTAATCGGTTGTTCCATTTTAAATCGTTTCACTCACCTCGGGATGCCCAAGAGCTACCGAGCCGCTTAACCGTATCAAAAGAACACCTAGGTTGAGTATTGCAACAAAGCCCTTGTTTGCGACAAAACCGATGTTTCTACGTTCCAATTCCAAGGTGCAACAGAACCTCTCACCCCACTCTGAATGTATTTGGCACTTCAATGATCACACCTCCTTGCAATAGTAAGACTCTATCTGCAGATGCAATGGTTTCTGGGCGGTGAGCAATCATTAAAATTGGCAGACCAATATCTCTGAATGTTTGACAAACTAGTGATTCCGTGTGTATATCTAAGCTACTTGTTGCTTCATCTAGTATTAATAGTTCTGGTTTTTTATATAACGCACGCGCAATTAAAATTCTTTGTTTTTGTCCACCTGACAAGCTTGACCCCATCTCACCAACTAACGTGTGATATCCCATATTCAATCGTTCAATGTCATCATGTACACCTGCTTTTTGTGCACATTGAACTAACCATTCCTCATCTGACTTTGACCCAAAGAAAGTAATATTCTCGATAATTGAACCACTAAACAATTGATCCTCTTGCAATACTGAGCCGATACGCTGCCTCACCTCTTTCATTGAAAGAACTGAATTACCAAAGAATTTGATATGGCCACCAGTAGGTTTGTAAATACCAAGCAATAATTTAGAAATTGTCGATTTGCCACATCCTGACGTACCAACCAGAGCAACTATCTCCCCTTGTTTGATTTTAAATGAAGCTTTATTCAATAGAAGAGGTTCATTTGTGCCATAAGAAAAGGATACGTTCGCAAAATCAATCAAATTATCACTAGCGAAAATGGGTTTAGGTTGAGTTGTTGTAATTGCATAATCATTGTCTGTTTCTTTCTGAGTAAGTACAATATCTGCTAATCTCTCGTTGTAAACGGAGAGAATTTTGTACTCAAAATATTTATCTATTAATGAACTGATGCTACCTGAAAAACGTCCTTGATATGACAGAAACGCAACGAGCATACCAATCGTAAATTGTTCGTTTAACACTAAATTTGCACCAAACCAAAGTATAGAAGCTGACACCAAGCTGATAATTGTGGTGTTTATCGTGTTATAAATTATGGCCAGCTTGAATTCATGTAATTGTGCATTACGCCGATTGATATTTAAATTACGCCATGCAGATTCCCGCCAAGGTAGTGTTCCATTGACTCGAAGGCTTAATACTCCTCTTACTGTTTCTATGAAGTAACTTTCTTCTTTCGTATTTGCTTCCCAAGTGTTTTCTTCTGCTCTTTTGAACGATCCAAACCATGCAAAACGTAAGCACACATAAATAATTGCGGCAATAATAGTGATAACGGAAAGAGTTGGACTATACAGCAGCATTACCATTAGCGTACCGACTACTAAAACAAGGTCAAGTAAGGCTTGAATGATGCTAGTTGTCAACGTGCTTTGTATTACATTGATTGCTGAAAATTTAGCACTAATACTACCGATATCTCGTTTCTCAAACCATTCAATAGGCAATCGGAACAGGTGATGAAAAACATTCGCAGTCCACTGCGTTTTGAAATTAACTGATAGTGTTACTGTTGCCCACTCTTTTGCTAGCCCAATTAAAGTTTGTGTCGCTGTTATTAGAAGAATAGCAAGAATGATAAGCACGAGTAAATTTTCATCATAACCAACTAACACCTCGTCAATAACAATCTGATTAAGCATTGGAAGTAGTAAAGCGATGGCTTCAAGAATCAAAGCAAAAGCAAAAATTTTAATTAGTGAAGATTTTAAACCTATTGTATTACCGACTAGTTCAGACAGCTTTATTTTGTCTTTTTCATCTAATTTTTTAAAGTCGTGAGTTGGAGTTAATTCGAGTGCAATACCTGTAAAGTGCTTGTTTACATCTGAAAGGCTTAGCTGAGTTACACCATTTGCTGGATCATGAATAACAACTTTGTTTCCTTTTATTGAGTTAAGAACGACAAAATGGTTTAAATTCCAGTGAAGGATACAAGGAGTGCTCAATTGGTGTAGTTCATCTAAATCCAATCGTACTGCTCTACCAGAGAGTTTCAGTAGTTCTGCGCACTCAATAAGACGCGAGAAAGACATACCATGTTGCGTTATGCCAAATTTGGCTCGTAAATTCCTCAAGCTTATTTTATAACCATGCCAATCTGCGATCATGGCGAGACAAGCAACACCGCATTCTGCATTTTCTGTTTGACGGACTAAAGTAAGTTTTTTACCCCACCCCCAATCCAGATGGTTAATGACTTCCATGGACTAAATTCTCCCTTTAATTGTATATAATGGTTCAAGTATCCACTCATAAATTTTACGAGAATCAAGCTCAACATCAGCAACAACTGTCATTCCTGATACAAAATGTTCTTCTTGTCCGTAAACTGTGATCGTTGGCTTGGAAAGTTCAACCTTAACTTGATATAGCCCCTCAATAGCTACACTTTTAATTAAATTTCGATTTGGAAGCATTTCTGGCGCAACCGATGATTTAGATATGTTAGTTATCGTGGCTGTTTGAACTCCAAATTTTTCATGCGGAAAGGCATCAAATCTTAGTTTTACTTTTTGTCCTATTCTCATAAAACCAATACTTTTGCTAGGAGCATACAGTTCAACAAACACTCTCTTACTCTCCGGAATAATAACTAATAAGGGTTGGCCATTTATTACTGAGTGCCCTTTCTCCGTAAGTATTGATGCAATGACCCCTTTAATGGGAGACATAATTTGATTATCATTCTCATATGAAAATTCTACTTTATTTTGGTTGATAGTTTCTAATTGTCTATCGATATCTTTCAGGGTAAGATTTAAATTGATGTCGAGATTTCTTTTTTTAGTAGTCAGATTTTGTTTCTCTCTTAATAGTTTTTGAAGATTTAACTTATGAGTTTGCGTTTGTGACTCTTTAGCAAGCAGGTCAAGCTGTTGTTTTTGAAACTCAATCTCTGACATAAATTTATTGTTAAGTAGAGTTTTCTGCTTGTTAACTAATTTTTGAGTGAGTTCTAATTCATGGTAGGACAATGTAAGCACATAATTTAATATGTTGATCTCTGAATCTAGTCGGCTTATATCTTCAGTTAAAGACTGTTGAGCGAACTCTGATTTTTCTGATTCTTGGTGCCTACGTTCAAGTAATAGTTGATATTGATTCTTAATTGAAGTAAGTATTCGTTTTTTTACCCCTATACCCGTTCCATCAAATCGTTCGGTTTTAATTTTGTATAGAGGATCCATTATTTCTACATGTTCCCCTTCCTTTACGAATAATTTTTCAACATAGCCAGAGTTATTTGCTTGTACCTTAACCATCCCCCCTAGTGGACTAACAATACCTACGAGGGTTTCCCGTCTTGTATATTCTGCAAAACTAATGAAAGCGATTATAGCGACTAACACAAAGATTGACAGTCCAAGGTATATATTTTGATTTAAAGATGTATTGAGTAAAATACCACCTTCATTACCTGATTTTTGCGCTTCGAAATATCCCGGTCGATATAGGCTTTTCCTTTGTGCAACCATAATTCTAAGTCTCTCATTTATATATAATATTATGAGCTAATCTTAATATGACATATTGAATAACCTAAAGTTTCCAAAATAATAATAATACAAGCAGATTACAATAAATATAATCTACCTGTATGTTGTTTAATTTAATAGTATAACTTATTCTTATTGGTTGTTTTATAATCATTCATTAACTGTGCGTTTATAGCCTTATTGAAGAGCTATAAGTATGACAGAAATAGTAATATTCAAAACAAGCTTTAATTATGCCCACCAGGCCCCATGCTAAAGCAGCCACCAGAGTACATGCTCCCAAAACTTGTCATTACTCCTGCAGTGGCAGCGCTAGTAGGAGAACTACCAGACGCCAAACTAACATTACTAGTCGCAAGTCCATCATTGATCGCACTTGTCAGACATGCAACTGCAGGATTATTGGTCAGATCTGAATTACTATGACGTCCACCATTGTTGTAAGATGGGTAGTTACTACTTCCATTACTACCACTATAACTCCCCCCCCTATAACCAGCCGGAGCACCACTACCTTCACCTCCACCATCGACCATTAAAATTTCAGACTCTGTTAAGCAGAACATAATTGTTTCCTTCTTTAGTGTAGTTAATTACAAATTTTGGTAAGAATTAATGAAATCACTAATTGATTTATCATCAATAGTAGTATTGCTAATATTTCTTAAAGTTTGATTAATAATATGTTTTTGCGAAAACTTTTCATGCCTTAAATGAAAAACTGCATTTTTATCTACATACATATCCATTTTATTTGCCAACCTTACTATATCTTCCATTAAATCGAATCGATTCCAATTGGTTTTTGGTTGACTTTGAAGTGCAACTTTAAATGAGTTAACCTTAGTGAAATCTGTTTTTTTTATTCTCAATATGTCAGATAAAAATACATCTTCGAAATACGAAAGATTCTCTATGAATTTGGCTGTTAATAATTTCAAGTCGTGATCATTTATTTTTTCTTTATTATATTTATTAATAAAGAAAACAAAATTATGTAACCACTTTACAATCAACTTATGGTCATCCCAAACTCCATAGTCTTCATGGCCATACCTATAGTTTGCAAAGTTTGGTACAGCACTTATAGTGCCAAAATCAATGAACTTAGTATCAATACAAATGTTTGAACTAGTTAATGAGCGATGTGGTATGCCTAAAATTCTTGATGCCGCGATTTGTTTTGCCAATTTTATCAAAAAATGAGATAAGGCATTTTGTAGTGACTCTTCAATATGTAGCTTACTGAGTATTAAATTATCTTTCAAAAGGTGTATAGCTTTTTTTACTCTTAGCGCATCGTTATCACGTAAGTATTGGTATTCATACTTTGGAAAGAAAAAAGGAGCTCTTACAAAATGTGCAGGCCTGATCGAAACCTGTCTAATAGCTAAGACACAAGGAAGATTTCTTGGCTCAGGTAAGCCATAAAAACTTCTTATAGCTGTGTTTGTGTTAATTATGGCCAATGTTCGAACTGCTCCATAAGGTAAGTTTTTATGGCACACTTCTCCCCATATAGCTTCGTTAACAGCTTCTAGAATACATAATTTTCCGTGTGAATGATGTTCATCCATTTGCAAACTAACAAGGGGATTAGCTCCGATTCCTTTTATTTGAAAATTACCATTGCTACCGCATCTAGCTCCACCACCATTACAAATCTCATATCTAGATCCATAACGATCTGCCAAAAAAAACTTACTGTCATTTGTAAATATGTTCTTTTTATTTGTATATTCTTTAGTGACATATGAAAAATTATCTAAAATTTCAGACTCTATTTTAGATTCATCTATATTTAGATCCTTAACTAAATTTTTGTTGTACCAAATTACACTGGTTTTTTTCAATTTATGTGTTTTAAAGCGTACAAAACTGGTTTCACCTAGCTCCTTTTTAAATAGTAATGTATTTTTAGAGTTAGGTTCTTTAAATGTTTTAATCATTTTATAAATAGCCATTTTTTATAGGTTTATTTGATATGTCTCTAATGCAATATGAACAAGAATCAACATATGACTTTATAGATTTAAACAACCGGTACATGTCTCTAATGTTTTTTTTAGAATAATGCAAATCAAGATAATCAATAATTATCAAATTTTGACCTTCATTCCACTCTGTTGGGTGTAAATAAAATCGGTTAGATGTGTGATATCGAATTAATGTGTCGTTATCCACCCAAGCCCATAAGATAAAACCCGTTTTTACAACTCCATCTTCGGTGTAAATTAATTTATATTGCCCATGCAGAATTGCTGGTTTAACCCAATGTAAAAAGGATTTTATATCAATATAATAATATTGGTCACTTCTAGAGCAAAGTTCTATAAAAGCACCTATTACCCAATTCATGTCATCCCCTACATGAATATATGGCGTGTTTTTAGATATTGTCTTATTTAGTTGGCTCAGAGTCTTCATTATATATCCACCACTATCACAGAGTATATGTATTAATTAGCGTTATCTTGATATGGAACTTTTTATTACAAGCCAAACATGATAAAAAGTAATGGCATAATCACCGCTGCACTTATATTCCATAACATATGAGAAATAAAGACCGAAAGGAAAGCATAAATATTACCATATCTCATCCGTACATATTCGTATGTTAAAGCGAGAGCAAGTCCAGTTACCAATACTATAATTGCGTTTATCGTAGAATTACCTAGGTGACACAAAGAAAATATAGTAGCTGAACCTACAATTGAGAATGTTGGGCTTCCTTTTACATGACGAAGGATCGTTTGTATAAAACATTGAAATATTAGAGTTTCAGTAAATGGTGCATCAATTAACAAAAAAAACAATACAGAAAAAATTTTATCATCACTAGTATCCAGAAGAACATTACCAAAGCCCTTGAGAAGGAAGTAATCAAAAAGAAGAAAGATCAATGCCCATAGCAATGCTAATCCGTAAACACGAAGTAAAAACTGTTTCCGATTTAACTCTAATGTATCGTAAATTAAACAATTTATCCGTTCAATCAAATTAACCCCCTATATTTAGTACTCACTAAATATAAATAACCTCATAAGAAATAGATAGGTAATATATAACTTTAAGATTTTTTAATCAGTCCGAAAAACATACTCTAAATTATAAATCTATAAGCAATATCAATTACAGCTATTTGACCCATACACATTTCCATATTGTATTTACGCAAAACGTGACACATACCCCATACTTCTATCTATTATATGAAAAGTAATATTTCAAATTTAGTTAATAGAGGATGACAATAACTACCAAGGGCGTTGTTGCCTAAATTAGTTGAACCTTTTTCAAGTCCTGCGATCTGATCCTTTGTGATGGTTAGAACGGTGGTGATATGGGTAAAGCGAAAAAGAAGATAACTAACTGGGCGGAGTACAACAAAGCGCTTTGCAATCGTGGTTCAGTTACGTTCTGGATAGACGATTCAGCCATTGATGCAGGGCGATGCAAAACCCATCATGGCAAGCGGGGGAGAGGCTTCCAGTACTCTGATACAGCGATTGAAACTGCCTTAATGATTAAGGGGATCTTCTCTCTGCCATTGCGTGCTCTTCAAGGCTTTATCGACTCCATCTTTGAGCTATTGGATGTTCCGCTGACCTCTCCTGACTACACCTGCATTAGTAAACGCTCGAAGACGGTTCAGGTCAAATATCGCAATAAGTCTAGAGGGGCTATTCGTCATATAGCCATTGATTCGACTGGCCTCAAAGTCTTTGGTGAGGGTGAATGGAAAGTGAAAAAGCATGGTGTAGAAAAACGCAGAACATGGCGCAAACTGTATTTAGCTGTAGATGTGGATACTCACGAAGCTATTAGTGCTAGTGCGGAAGTCAGCCTTGTAAATGTAGGCGATAGTGAAGTGCTACCGACGTTGCTTAACCCACTACGCAGAAAGGTCACTGCCGTATCTGCCGATGGAGCATATGACACAAAAAATTGCCACGAGACTCTGAGAAACAAAGGCTGTACGCCGTTGATACTGCCTCGAAAAAATGCAGCACTTTGGGAAGACGGCCATCCCAGAAACGAAGCAGTAACAGCTCTGAGAAATGGGACTATAGTGGATTGGAAGGTCGAGTCTGGTTATCACTATCGCTCAATATCTGAGACGGTAATGTCCCGATATAAAGGACTAACAAGCGGCAAATTGAGCTTGAGATGTTATAACGCTCAAGTTGGTGAGACACTGGCAAATGTCAAAGCAATGAACAAAGTCATAGGACTAGGTATGCCTGTTAGAAGCTAACGGCTAGTCATATATTGCGTCGTTGATCTTCAAGCTGATTTGATCAACAACGCCATTTAAGACTAAAACGAGAGGAGCAATACAGCACCTAGCCATTGATGCGACAGGCCTTAAGGTTTATGTCGAAGGTGAATGGAAAGTCAAAAAGCACGGAACAGATGGCAGCTGAGAGTTTGGCGAAAGCGGCATATTGCTGTCGATACAAGCACTTATGAAATTATTGCAGCCGAGCTAAGTTTATCAACGGTTACTGATGGAGAAGCACTCCCGAGCGTACTGAAACAAACACGCCGAAGTATCCTGAGGTATCTGGTGATGGCGCTTACGACATGAGATCATGCCATGCTGCTATTAAGATCAAGCGAGCCGTTGCGCTTAATCCCCCAAGAGAAGGGGCGGCCTTATGGGAGCGTAGTCATCCTCGAAACCTCACCGTGGGGTGCCAGAAGTTATACGGCTCAAATAAGTATTGGAAAGAGCGGTATGGATACCATCGACGTTCACTGTCGGAAACTTCGATGTATCGAATTAAACAGTTGCTAAGAGGGCGACTGAGCTTAAGAAATTACAATACACAGGTGGGTGAAATTTACGCGATGATAAAAGCGTTGAACAAGCTCACTGGGTTAGGCATGCCTGAAACTTGTCGTATTGACTAAGAAATACCCGAAACGGGGTAGCTCTATCTTTAAATCTAATTAAGCAACAAAGCCACTGAATATATAGATGATCGTGAGTGAACAGCTTGGTAAGGGTTACACAGTGAGTGCTGGTCTACCACTTTATGATTATGCAGCATGTGTCAATTTTTAGTCACTGCGTCAGAGAAATGTTGTTACACGTATTTTTCGTCTGGTTAAGTCAGATAGTTAACAGTTTTATTCATAAACCAATGAGTTTTATAAGGTTAAATGTTAACGTCCTCTGCGCTGAACTGTGTAGTTAGGTCATGGTTTACATAGGTCAGCTTGAATAATTATAGAGTCACAATTAAGGCGCACCCGTTAGAAGGAAGCCAAATTCGATGACTGAGAAGATTTGTTAGTTGTTAGGGAAATAATAATGAATTTAACCGATATGTCATTTAAGCAAAAAATCATCGCTTTGCTTATCTTACCGATCTTAGGGTTTTTATGGCTTAGTGTTTCTGCCATTTCAAAAGGCGTAGAAACCACCCGTGAAATGTCGTCATTAAACCAACTTACGCGTTTGTCGGTAGTGTACAGTGAGTTGGTGCACGAGTTACAGAAAGAGCGTGGTATGACGGCTGGTTTTATCGGGTCACAGGGAAACAAGTTTGGCAGTGAGCTAAAAGCACAAAGAATTAACGCAGACAGCAAACGCAATCAAAGAACCGAGTACTGGCAGTCTGAAGAAATCGGCTTATCGCAGATCGCGCGTCTGAATACTGAAATCAGCCAAAGTCTCAACCAAATTACTTCGATTCGCAATAGAGTGGATTCTCAATCAATTCCGCTTTCTGAAGCATTAGGTTACTACACCAAACTTAATGCTAAGTTATTGAGTGTATCTGCATTAATTGCTGAGCTAAGTACTGATGCCACCATCACGACAGAAACCGTCGCCTACTATAACTTTCTACAAGGCAAAGAGCGTGCGGGTATCGAACGTGCGGTTCTCAACAACACCTTTTCTAAAAATGAATTTGGCCCAGGTATGTTGGTTAAATTCATCTCTTTGGTAACCGAGCAAAATACATATTTTGCGAACTTTGAAGTTTTGGGTAACCCAGATAACGTTGATTTCTTTAAACAGCAACTGAATGATCGCTCGGTGGCTGAAGTGGAAAAACTTCGTGATGTGGCTGAATCGAAAATGAGTGGTTTTGATGTCGATCCTGTTTATTGGTTTGCTCAATCGACGGCACGAATTGTTCAGCTGAAGAAGACTGAAAATCAGTTAGCAGAGTCTCTTATTACACTGACGGATCAGAAAACTCAGCAAGCTCAATCAGCAATGATGGGCAGCATTGTGATGTTTGTTGTGATCACTTTGTTCGCAACTTTTGTTAGCTTCAAAGCCATTACTGATTTAACGACTCGAGTTAAAGATCTAACGCGAGTGCTTTCTAAAGTCCGAAATGACAATGACTTAACCGTTCGTGCGACTTACGAAGGTAATAGTGAGTTGGGTCAAATCTCATCGTCGCTTAATGAAACATTAGAGAAGTTTTCTCAAGTTATCGATAACCTATCTCAATCTAGCCTGACACTTGCTTCAGCAGCAGAAGAGACGGCGCAAACTTGCCAATACAACTCAAGCACCTTAGTTGAACAGCAAGACCAGATAGGCTTGATTGCGACAGCAACAGAAGAGCTATCAGCGACGGTGAATGAAGTCGCGGCTAAAACACAGCAAACGGCAAGCTCAGCGAAGATCGCTGATGAACAATCACAGCAAGGTTTAAGCACGGTTCAACAATCCTATGAGTCGATAGAAACCTTGGCTTCTGAGATTAACGGCCTCGCTGAAAAAATCACTCATCTACACGAAAGCAGCAACAATATTAACAGTGTGATTGATGTGATTAAATCCGTTGCCGAACAAACCAATTTGTTAGCGTTAAATGCAGCGATTGAAGCCGCTCGAGCTGGTGAACAAGGTCGTGGTTTTGCTGTCGTAGCCGATGAAGTTCGTACTTTGGCTCAGCGTACGCAACAGTCCACTTCGGAAATTGAAGGCTTCATTAACTCGCTACAATCTGACGTACAGACAGCATTCAATGTGATTGATAACAGCAAGAAGATGTCTTCAAGAGCGGTTGAAGACTCACGAGGAGTAGAACAGACCCTGCAAGATATTTCAGGGGCTGTGAGCGAAATATTCAGCATGGCAGAGCAGATCGCAACCGCAACTGAAGAGCAAGCAGTAGTGACTCAAGATATTGCTCAGAACGTTGTCGCGGTAGAGCAGAAGTCGACAGAATCTACGACAGGCGCAACGCAAATTGCTGCAACAGCGAAAGAGCAGGCTGAGTTGGCAACATCGCTGAAAGAGCTCTCGAATACGTTTAAGAGTTAGCAACTCAGAGCTAGAAGCTTTCTATCGCATATAAAAAATGTCCCGCCTAGTGCGGTAATGCCGTTCACTTAAGAGTGAACGGCATTTTTGTTCTTAGCATACCGTTGTG